>CAYLXJ010000071.1:0-9290 GCA_964387385.1 uncultured Pirellulales bacterium | reverse complement strand
AGACCGCTTCGAATAACGTCCTGTTCAGCGCGCCGAGAAATACACGAGCCATACCGTTCTGGCCCTTAACCATATTTATCATTGCCAGCCGCTTCAAAAATTCGGGCCGCTCACCATTTGCCTCGAGGGATTTCATCAGCTCGTGCTCAGCCAGGTTGATATACCCGAGCTCGATATAGGTATCAAATCTCAGCCAGTGTGTGAAAATGTACCTGTTCGATATCAGGAACAGGGCGTCAGAATTCTGAGGATAGCGGAACATATCGCAACCAAGCCGGCCCGTATGATATAAGGCGCGGTTGATTGCATAGGCCGCGACATTACTGTCCGGGTGGTCGCGAACAGCACTAAGCAGCTCAGGCCACTTCTTCTCACACCCGTAGTAATCAACCGCGAAAACGGGCTTAAGCACATTTCCCTGATTATACAAGACAGCATAAAATACGACCACAAACAGCAGCCAGGATGTAACATCTCTTGAAAATATTCCGCGGCCTGCCGCCTCTGTGGTCGCCTTTTTCGCTTTACTCGAATCGCCATCAGTTGCCCCCTGCCGGCCGGATTTCCCGGCCCAACTGCCGACAAATACCCGCTGCAGGCCCAATCCGAACACTGTCTGGGGGAGGAAAAGATAAAGTATGTAGGGTATTATCAGCATTTTTAGTGGAAATCCGGAGAGGCGGAACTTCCAGGAGAAAGGCAATAAATTACTGAAGGTATCTTGAACACTCACACCGAGCAATAAAACACCCTCGGCGTATGGAATGCCTCCCGCCAACAGCAGATAAAACAATCCCATCAGCGGCCGGCGGGCAAAAAACATCTCATAAATTATACAAAACGATGCAAAAACCAGGTAAGCTCCACCCACAAGATAACACAAAATTGCAGACAAAACCGCAAAGGCAATCAAACTGTACCGCCCGCTCCCTGGAGCTATTTTCAGGTACAGATAAGCAAAAATCAGTGATACCAGCAACGCCAATGTAATAACGAGGTGATGTATGTAAAAAATGTAGAGGACGAGAAAAAGAGCAGGCGGGATGAAACACACCCAGCGAAATCGGTGAGCGCCTATCATCCTGATAATCGAGTCACTGCACATGTAAATTGACAATGTTAGGAATGTCACGATAACGGGGCCTGCCCAGCCGATATAGAAAAGCTGCGACAGAAAAGACGCAATATACTCGGCAGGTCCGCCTGGGTATGATATGAACTTCTCGAAAAATGCCCACCCCCGGTAAAAAACAGGGTAATTTGTCGTTACCCCTCCGCTGTGGTAAATAAACCGAAGGTCAACTACCTGCCACAAATACAGATAATACAGAGCAAAGAACAGCAGGACTATGATTCCATTCCCGACAGCAAACCCTGATAATCTGCGTAACACACGCATAATTCTATAGCACTCCTAATCCCTCTCCAACAGAAATAATTTGCCGCCTAAACGACATCTGAGCTATACCCTTGTACCCTATTCTTCAATATACTGGTCTGCGCTTTAATATAACATAATTGTCGTCAACAATCCAATCTATCGACATAACCGCTCCTCTCACAATAAAAGCCGTTTTTCGAGGATCTTCCATCGCTTTTTATACGTCCCCCTTACCCTGTATTATAACTAACACGCAAGCCGCTAATTTATGCTGTTTTTACGATTTTTTAGGCCTGTTCGGGCGATAAAAAACTTAATCTTTCAATACCTTCGTAATTAAGTGGAGCGCTAATAGGGGCGATAATATACAGGGATATTAACCGCCCCGCTTCGCTGATTAAAACAGGGCTGGATGGTTTAATCTATTAAAACCAAAGAGGTAAATTGTGGTTTTTGAAGCTAACAGACAAACAAAATCTTCCGTATATCCGTTTTGGCTGCGGTTCTTCGCCTTAGTAGCGGTACTGGTTGCTGCATTTTTATTGTTTGGCCCTTCATTTTTATTCAGCAAAACCGACAATTCGCTTCCCTGGAACGAGGAGTCGCGGATTTTACCGCCCGGGAAAACGGCTACATCCAGTCCAAATGAACAGCAGGCACAACTTACCGAAATTCTGCGTTATAAAGCACAGCTCGAACAGGACGGCAGCCCTCGAGGCATTGTTAATCTGATTGTGTATCCCAACGGGATTGTTAAAGGCGTCTGGGCAGGCGAATACGACCGGGACGAAGATACTCATTGCCTTGTTATGGCAGGAAGTTTCGCTGGTAATATTGACCCTACAAAACCCTATATAGAAAACGGGGTGGCTAATCCAACGAAGCTGTATTTCATAACTACCGGCAGTTTTACGATGCTTGAGACACAAATCTCAACGGGTAAAAACAGCAGTATTTACGGGCTGGTTTATGTCTGCGGCTGGATTGACTCCGATTACACGGCGCTTGCGGAACTGACGCTTACAAAAAATAAAAAGACGCTCGAAACGTTCCCCTGGACGGCTACTCCCATCAATTAATATTCGCATATCAATCAAAAAACCCTTATAAAAGGCCTTTTCCTTTTTATCTAAGGGCTTGCACCTCAAGCAATTCTCAATTAGCATATCTGCGTGGCGCAGACCTCACGGGAAAAATGCGGTTCACATTTTGTTCTTTCAAGCGCATCACGACGAGAACAATACCTTGTCGTCGGCCTTTGTCTCGTTGGCGCAATACGCGTCTTTATTTTCTGCGCAGCATTTCCTTTTTTTAACAACGTCGATGAAAAATCGCACTTCGACCTGGTTTTCAAGTATTCACGAGGCCATCTTCCCGTAGAGCCGTTGGAAAAGTTTGACCCCGATGCCGCTGAAATTATCGCTTCCTGTAACACGGGCGGTTATTTTGTCAAACCCGGCTTTTTTACTCCTGAAGAAAGGGACAAAAACGCCTCACTCTGGAAAATCTTTCCGAATCTGGAGACGTGGGCCTGGCCTGTTTATTATATACTGGCCGGTTTCTGGTGCTGGCTGGGCAAAATTTTTCATCCGACAGATTTACATTTGCTTTACTGGATACGATTTCTAAATGTCCTGCTTATGGCGGCACTGGTGTGGGTGTCATACGTTTTTTCCCGGAAGTTTTTACAGACAAATTCACAAATGCGAATCGCCCTGCCTCTTATGGTCGCCTTTTTCCCGCAGGACATATTTTTCGCGATTACCGCCGACGTCCTTTCACCTCTCTTATTCGCAGCTGCGATGGTGATGCTATTAGCGATTTACACCGAAGAAAAAAACTGGCAATACCATTTTCTTGCCGGCCTGGCTGTCGCCGCGACCTTTCTTACCAAGGCCTCGAATATAGCGATTGTGCTTCTTGCGGCCGTTTTATTTCTGAATGAGATGCAGCGAGCGGTCAGGCAAAAGCGCCTTAAAAGCAAAATTGTCTCCCTCTCTGTTTTTGCCAGCGCGTCAATTATGCCCGTAGCGTTGTGGCTTGGCCGAAACTACGTTCTATTCGGCGATTTCTCAGGGGCGGCCGCCTCAATCGAGGCCCGGACCTGGACCGCCAAACCCTTTAAAGAAATGCTCAATCATCAAATTCTTATGCCAAGGGGTGCGTCTTACTTTCTCGCGGAGCTAACCAGGACTTTCTGGCGCGGCGAGTTTATCTGGAACAATGAAAGAATCGCAAGCGGATTTATGGACTGGTTCTACATAATATCAAGTGCCCTGTTTATTTCGACTTCTATAATCGGTTTTGCCTTCGGGAAAAGAAAAGCAGATTCGTCTTACCGGGCCGCCCTTTCATCAGGATTGCTCGTTATTGTTGTGTCGGTTGTCTTTCTTGCAGTAATGTCAATGCGGTATGATTTTGGGCAGTGTTTTTATCCGTCCCGTGAAAAACCCTATTTTACCTCCGGTCGGCTGATAGCGGGGGCAATACTGCCCTTTCTGCTGCTTTATATTGATGGCTTGTATCGTTTCCTCTCAAAATTACGTCTTGAACGCTATTTGTTTATCGCAGTCGCGATTATTGCGGGCATCGTGACAACCAGTGAGATTATTCTGTCCTGGCCTGTATTTGTCAGCCCATATAACTGGTTTTACATTTAGGTTTGTTTGCTTGTCATGGCCGGATGAATCAATTATATTGACCAAATGGTCATAACAAAAAAAATCGAGGTACACACAAAGGGCGATTGCAACATAATTGATATCACTGGCCAAGCGAGCGAACTGGCTGCTGAATCAGGCGTATCCAATGGAAACATAACGCTTTTTTGCGTCGGTTCGACGGCCGGGATTACGACGACGGAGTATGAACCGGGGCTTGTAAAACACGACATAAAGGCCGCATTCGAAAGAATAGCACCGGAAAACATTCGTTATGAGCACGAAGAAACCTGGCACGACGACAACGGACATTCGCACGTGCGGGCGTCTCTGCTTGGCCCCTCTTTAGCAGTGCCAATCGCCGATGGGAAGCTTACGCTGGGAACCTGGCAGCAAATCATTTTCATTGATTTCGATACCAGGCCGAGAACGAGAACCATCGTTTGTCAAATTATCGGCGAGTGACTTACTGTAACAGATATGCAGAGATGAACGAGAAATGAAGAATTGACGAAACCGCAGGATATATGTAATATCCTTGACGAAGATCGGAATTGAATTTTGTGCGGGAGACAGGGCTTTTTTATGAAAAATTACTGCCGAAAAATATTAAAATGCGTAACGCTGATTGCGTTGTCCTTTGTATTCGGCTGTTCCCAGCCAGCCGCACCAGCACCCAAATCGGTAATTCCGGAGGACGCGGAGGGTTTAGACCCCACAATCGGGATGCTTACGGAGGTATTTGCTTCAGGCCCGATACCGGTAAGGGGTTACGGCCTTGTGTCGGGCCTGAACGGGACGGGTTCGGCGGAATGTCCGGAGGCGGTGCGGAGCTATCTTGAAAAATATATCCTGCAGCACTATGCGGGCACTTCGGTCAACGTCAACCAGATTATCGCCAGTCCTGATACGGCCGTCGTTATCGTCGATGGTATTATCCCGCCGGCGGCGGCCAAAGGCGAAAGATTCGACGTGAAAGTTTCGGCCCTTACAGGCACACAGACCACTTCGCTGGAAGGCGGGTGGCTTTTAGGCAGCGACCTTTACGAAGCACGTCAATTAGGCGTAAGCATAAAATCCCTGGCTTCGGCGGAAGGCGCGGTTTACACAGGATCGCTGGAAATCGACACCGACCCGAGGACGGGATTAGTACTGGGGGGCGGACTGACTTATGAGGAATACAAAATTAATTTTGCCCTTCGCCGGCCGGATTATCGTGTTGCCAGCCAAATCCGAAATCGCATCAACGAGCGTTACGGCTTCGGGACCGCATCAGCTCTTGCTCCGGGCAGTATCGAACTGCAGGTCCCGAGCAAATATGCTTCTGAAAAAGCGAAGTTCCTTCAGCTTGTAAGGGCCACATATTTAGCGGAAACCCCGGGGCTTGTGGAAAAAAGGATTCTCAGACACATCCAAAAACTCGCCTCTGAACCCAACAAAAACGCCGAAGAGCTGGCTCTTGAGGCCATAGGCAACGCGTCCTTATCGAGAGTCGCCTCGCTTGTCAACTCCTCCGACAACGAGGTCAGCTTCCGAGCCGCCCGGTGCATGTCCAGCTTAGGCGACCGTAAAGGAACTGAGCTGCTCTGGGATTTTGCGAGGAACAAAAATTCTCCTTATCGCATCGAAGCGATTAACGCGATTGTAAATTCCACAGGCAAGCAGGCGGCGGCTCAGCTTCGCGCTTTTTTGAACGACGCTGATTTTTCAGTCCGTCTCGCCGCATATGAGAACCTTACCCGGTTTAACGACTTTACCATTTCCCGCAGACAAATCGGGGGCAGTTTCTATCTCGACGAGATAACTACGACGGGTAAACCTGCGATTTTTGTCTCACGACAAGAGCAGGCAAAAATTGTCCTTTTTGCCGCACCTATAAATTGCCGAAGCGGCCTTTTTGTCGAAACGCCTGACGGCACAATCACAATAAACGCACCTGCGGGTGAGCAGGAAGCCACAATAATCCGAAAACACCCGAGACGTCCTGAAATAATCCTTCGCTTGAAAAGCACACTGGACCTTGCCGACATAATCCGGACTTTGTGCAGCGAGCCGGTGAGTAAAACGGGCGAAGTTGGCCCTGGGCTTGGTGTGCCATACTCCACAGTTATCCCCATCCTCAAACAAATGGTCGATTCAGGCGCAGTAGAAGCAGAATTCCGCTTAGGCCCCTACTCGAGGGGACTGCCAATTATCAAGAAATAATGCCGCATCGACCGATAATATCTGAATCGAATGTGCTAATTAATTCTTATTTTTATTAAAATAATGCGGTTGGAGTGTCAATGCGGCTCGAAAAAGTAATCATAGACGGATTCAAGAGTTTCGCGGACAAAACGGAGTTCGGCTTTTCATCTCCCATAACAGGTATAGTCGGCCCGAACGGCTGCGGTAAAAGCAACGTCGTTGACGCCGTGAAATGGGTATTCGGCGAGCAGAGCGCAAAATCGCTTCGCAGCGGGTGTATGGCTGACGTGATATTCAGCGGCTCGTCAACGAGGAAGCCCGCGGGCTGCGCGGAAGTGAGCATATTTTTCTCGAATAAAGACGGCTCAACAACGGGCCGGCTTCCTATCGAGACCGAAGAGGTCCAGGTTTCAAGGCGAATATACAGAGACGGTCAAAGCGAATACCGCATTAACGGCAACATGTGCCGGCTCAAAGACATCCGCGAGCTGTTTATGGACACGGGCGTGGGGGTAAAGGCGTATTCAATCATAGAGCAGGGACAAATCGAGCGGCTGCTTATGGCTTCGCCGGTGGAACGACGCCTGATTTTCGAGGAGGCGGCGGGCATAAGCAAATACAAGGCACACAAGGAAGAAGCAATGCGGAAACTCGAACGCACCGAGCAAAACCTTTTGCGATTAGCCGATATTATTTCCGAAGTGGCAAGCCGGCTGAGAAGCGTTAAGCTTGCCGCCGGAAAGGCAAGAAACTACCTGCAATACACCCAGCAGTTAAAGCAGCTCCAGGTCAATTACTCGCTGGCGGAATTTGATAAAATCTACAAAAGCGCCGCCGAAAAGAAGGCCACGCTGGCCGAAGCGGAGAGCCGTTTTGCCGCAGGCGCAGCAGAGATTGCAAAATACGACGCACTGCTGGGCCAGATTGGTCAGCAGATTATCGATACCGAGAACAACATCAACAAGACAGATAACACACTGGTCGCAGTTCAGAGCAAAATCGAACAAAACCTGCAGCGGATTGAGTTTTTACGAAGCAGGATAAAAGAGCTTGAGCAAAGAAGAGCGGAGGCGGCTGCAAGGGCGAGTCAGCTTGCCGAGCAGAAAAATATATTCACAACAGACCTCGAAAAATGTCGCGAGCAGCAGAGAGAAAACGAAATATCTCTCGAACAATGCAACCTCGATGTCGAGCAGACGGGCCGTGAAATAACCGAAACGAGCACCCGATGCTCATCGCTGGAGGCGGAGCTGGAAGATGAGAAATCAGGCATAATTGATATTGTCAGGCACACCGCCCAGCTTCACAAC
The DNA here is from genome assembly GCA_964387385.1 of uncultured Pirellulales bacterium. GTDB lineage: Bacteria > Planctomycetota > Phycisphaerae > Sedimentisphaerales > Anaerobacaceae > Fen-1362. Next base: position 1,752 of record CAYLXJ010000071.1, on the reverse strand, counting down.
GAGCTTCAAAGTATAGGGACATATCGCAACAACCTTTCCTCGCAGAAAGACCGGCTGGCAGGCCGTGCGCAGGTCGCCGGAGAAGAACTTGAGAAGCTGCTGGCGGAAAAAGCGCAGTGCGAGGCGCGATTAGCGGATATTGAAAACGTCATCGGTGACCTGACAAAGAACCTGGATGCCAAGCGCAAAGAATCGGAACAGTGCGCGGGCAGAATCGAGGAAGACAAAAAGCGGTTAGCAAACAGTAAAGAGGCAAGAAGCGCATTGGCCAGCGAGCTTGCTGTCCTGACGGATATGGAAAACCGAAGGGAAGGGGTAAAGGCAGGGGCAAAGAAAATCCTCGAAAACCAGACGCGTTTTGACTACGTCGAGGGCATTCTGGCGGACATTATCACGGCCCATATCGACTACGCGGCGGCGGTCGAGGCGGCGCTTGAGGACAAGACAGACGCCGTAGTCGTCAATTCCACTGAAAAACTTATCTCCGGAAAGAACGACATCGACTCACTCGATGGACGGGTGCATTTCATAAGCGCTGATAAAATCGAGCCATTTGTGAATACCGTCGCCGTTCCGGCGACTGCTAAACGGCTTGTCGAATTCGTAAATTACCAGCCGAAACACGCGGCGCTTGTATGGTCGCTGTTAGGTAAGACGCTCATCGTTGACTCGATAGAAGAGGCGTTAACGCTTTGCGAGCAATTAAGCAGTGATTACAAGTTTGTTACGCTCAAGGGCGAGTTTATTTCTGGTGACGGAATAGTAAAACTTGGCCCCCTCGGCAGGGCAGCCGGACTCATATCCCGTAAAAGCCGGGTTCGCCAGCTTCAGGACACAATCGCGAATATCGAGGCCGAAATCAATAAGCTTGAAAATCAAATCGACGGGTCGGTCCGAAACGGTGATCACCTCGCCAAGCTGTGCAAGGACCTTCGCACGGCCGTTTATGAGGCGAACACCGAGAAGACCCAGATTGACTCACGCGTCGATTCGCTCGGGGAGAGCATCAACCGTCTCAGGCAGGAACAGCCGCTTATCGCGGGCGAAATCGACCTGCTCGAAAGCCAGATTGCGCAATCGGTTCAGAAAGAATATGACAGCCAGCAGAAGCTGCAGGAGCTTGAGGCCGTCAACAATCAGCGAACGGCCCGTATAAACCAGTTACAAAGCGATTACGCTGCCCTCAAAGAGCAGCAGCAGACACTTGTTAACAAAATAACGGACCTCAAGGTCTCGCTTGGCCAGAAACAGGAGCATAAGCAGTCCCTGACACAGACGATACAATCGCTTCAGGGCCAGCTTTCGGCCAACGCCTCGGCAGTCGCCGCCGCAGAATCCGAAATCAAGAGCTGCACCGAGCAGGCAGACGCGGCGCAATCCGACATCTTAGCTGCGGAAGCAATAGTCTCAGAATTGTTCAGTGAAAAGGACTCCAGACAGCACGACAGCACTCAGTTGCACGAAGAAATTGAAAAGCTGCTTACCGAGCAGAAAACAAACGAACAGCTACTCCGTGACAAACGCGCACAAACCAGCCAAGTCGAGCAGCAGATTAACGAGATTAAAATCGAACTGGGGGGTCTCGACGTCAGGCAGCAGGACCTTGTAACGAGGGTGCGAGATGAACTCGGCCTTGATTTGTTAGCTTCATATAACGGCTATCAGCAGGCGGCGGTTGACTGGGAGAAAATCCGAGAGGAAATCGCGGACCTTCGCGGCAAAATCGAGCGATTAGGCAACGTAAACTTAGAC
>CAYLXJ010000070.1:0-9346 GCA_964387385.1 uncultured Pirellulales bacterium | reverse complement strand
GACGGGACAAGCGAAGGGGAGCAATCGCTTGAGGAATTAATTGATATGGCGATGAGGAGCGGCGTAGCTGCTTTTAATGTCATTCCTGACCGAAATTACACAGCGGGGGCCGGGGAGGCGGACTTGAAATTCAAGAACCTCAAAAGGGCGATTGAATTGGCGGACAGCCGGGGGCTGGTGATTGTGTGCGGGACGGAAATGAACTCGCCGGGGCAGAAGTTTGTCGATGATTTCAAAACGAAAGAGCTGGTTCAATTTGTACCGTTGTTTTTGAAAGGAGCGTATATCGTTTACGCACATACTGTGCTTCAAAGACAGTGCGGGCTGGGATATACGAGTGCGTGGGCGAAAAGAAATTTTGCGAATGGAACGGATAGAAACGAGTTTTTCCGCAGTATCGGCGAAAATTTAGAGCCATCGGAGGAAAATCTGCTTGCGGGACTCACAGACAGGTCAAAGCCGGAGGATATTCAGGCCAAAGTCAAACATTGAAAGAGCATGGAAATCTGGTATTCTATTGTGTTTCTAACAACGGCTTTAAGGGTAAATTAGTTGAAGATGGGCTTTTTCGATTTTTTCAAAAAACAGACGGCATACGAATCCGCGAAGGAACGCTATGGGCATTTCGGTGTTGACACTGAAAAAGCAATGCAACGGCTCGCATCGGTCAGTATATCGCTTCAGTGCTGGCAGGGGGACGACGTATGCGGATTCGAGAATACACAGGAAACCGGCAAAAGCGGATTTATCGCGACGGGGGCGTATCCAGGAAAGGCGCGAACGGCTGATGAATTGAGGATGGATTTGGAGCAGGTCTATAAACTTTTGCCGGGAAAACATCGTCTCAGTTTGCACGCAAGTTATCTTGAAACAGGGGGCAAAAAAGTCGACAGAAACGCGGTTGAGCCGAAGCATTTTCAGCGATGGATCGACTGGGCAAAGCAAAAGCAAATAGGGCTGGATTTTAACCAGACATTTTTCGCCCACCCGAAAGCGGCGAGCGGCTTTACACTGGCCAATTATGACGCGGGCATCAGGCAATACTGGATAGAGCACGCAAACGCCTGCCGGAAAATAGGCGAGTATATGGGGAAAGAATTGGGGACGGCCTGTGTAACGAATTTGTGGATTCCGGACGGTTTCAAGGATATGCCGGTTGACAGGAAAAAATCGAGAGAGCTTTTGAAGGAATCGTTAGACAAGATTTACAGCGTTAAATTCGATAAAAGGTTCCTGCTTGATTCGGTTGAGCCGAAACTGTTCGGGATAGGCGCGGAAAGCTGCACGATCGGCTCACACGAGTTTTATCTCGGCTATGCGTTTAAAAATAGCCTGCTATTGTGTTTAGACACAGGCCATTATCACCCGACTGAGTCGATAGCGGATAAAATCAGCGCGGCGCTTTTGTTTCTTGACGAGATTTTGCTGCACGTAAGCAGGCCGGTGCGATGGGACAGCGACCACGTGGTGATTTTGTCGGATGAACTTGCAGATTTGGCAAAAGAGCTTGTGCGGGGAGATTTCCTGAACAGGGTGCACATAGGGCTTGATTTCTTCGACGCGAGCATCAACCGTATCGCGGCGTGGGTAATCGGGACGAGGTGCGTGCTCAAGGCGCTGTTGATTGCGATGTTAGAGCCAATTGAAATGCTGAGAAACTTCGAGATTAACGGCGACTATACGTCCCGGCTTGCAATTTTAGAAGAGCTTAAGACGCTGCCTTTCGGGGCGGTTTGGGATGAGTACTGCGGGAGAATGAATTTACCGATTGGGGATATGTGGCTTAAGGAAGTCAAGGATTACGAAGCGAAGGTAACGAGTTTGAGAAAATAATATGACGACTGAGCATAAAAGCAGGGCGATAGAGGCGCTCGATAAACTTTATGAATTTGAGCAAGAGCCGGTAAGTGAAGACAAACTTCAGCCGGGAAGATATTTCGCGGCTTCATACGCGGGAGAACACGTTGCCGGGACGGAATTTGTAATTGGGGCACTATTTGTAAGCTGGGGCGCTACGGCCAGGGACATATTTCTGGGTTTATTGTTAGGCAACTTAATGGCGGTATTGACCTGGACTTTTGTTTGCGCGCCAATCGCTACGCAGACACGGCTGACGCTGTACTGGTATCTGCGAAGAATAGCAGGGCCGGTTACGACGACGATTTACAATATCCTCAACGCGATACTGTTCTGCATATTGGCGGGCTGTATGATTACTGTTTCGGCCTCGGCGATAAGAATCCCCTTCAGAATTCCTGAACAAACAATGTGGTATCCTAATGACTTTCGATTTGTTTTAGTAGTGCTATTAGTCGGGGCGGTTGTCGTAACGCTGGCGATTCTCGGCTTCAAGCGGCTGGCGCAGTTCGCGGAGGTCTGCTCACCATGGATGCTGCTGATGTTCGCAGCGGGGGCGGTTGTGATGCTGCCTGCGCTTGCTGAAAAAGTATTGGGGCATAAAATCACAGGGTGGCAGGATTTTTGGCAGATTTCCAATAAATCAATATGGACAGGCATAAGGCCGGACGGGAGCGCACCGATTGGGTTATGGCATATCGCGGCATTTGCCTGGATATGCAATCTTGCGATGCATATGGGGTTGGCGGATATGGCACTATTGCGATACGCGAGAAAGGCCTCATACGGGCTTTATTCGGCTTTCGGGATGTATTTGGGGCATTACCTAGCGTGGGTCTGCGCGGGAATTATGGGTGCGGCGGCGGCTATGGCGGTCGGCAAGACCATAACGGATATGGACGCCGGCGGCGTGGCGTGGCAGGCGCTGGGTTCGGCGGGAATAATTGCGGTAATGCTTGCGGGCTGGACAACGTCGAACCCGACGCTTTACCGGGCGGGATTAGCGTTTCAGGCGATAACGCCGGGCTGGCCGAGATGGCTTGTAACGCTGATAACCGGAATCGTTACAACAGTAATAGCGTGCTTCCCGTTTGTCTTTACGAAACTGCTTAATTTTGTAGGCCTGTATGGTTTATTGCTGATGCCAGTCGGCGTGATTGTGTTTGTGGAGCACTGGGTTTTCCCTAAAATCGGATTTACGCGCTACTGGGCAGCCCGAAAAAAGCTAATGCTCAACTGGCCGGCGCTGGCCAGCTGGATTATAGCTATAGCGTTTGCGCTGTTTCTTGAGCGGACCGGCCGACTGCACCTGTTCTTTTTGTTCATCCCCACCTGGATTTTAACCGCCGTGCTTTATACGTTGTTTTCAGCAATTGCCGGTGCAAGAGAACAGCTTCCCGAACTGTCAGAACAACGTACCGGAATTTCGGGAAGTTCTGTAAAAACCATCATAAGACCTGTTGATAAAAAAGCATTGGTGTGGGGAATAGTCGCCGCGGCGATGCTGATTATTTGTTTAATATTGTCAATATGGGTTTATATTTCGCCGCCCGAAGCATACGAACAGAATTTTTCCACGTTCAAGAATGTGCTTATATGGCCAACGCTTGCTTATTTTGTAAGCGCTACCGTCTGGGCAATCAGGCACGAAAAGTGACGGAGTTGACCAACCATAATGGATAAGGCGTTAAAAGAGCTTATAAAAATATCGAACACAACCGGCAAAGACACGTCGCTGGTTCAGGGCGGCGGCGGTAATACCTCGGTCAAAACCGACGACGGCAAATATATGTTCATCAAAGCGAGCGGCACGGCCCTGAAAGATATGAACAGAGAAACCGGCTGGAGGCGGCTGCGCTTAGATAGGGTCCTCGAAATCATCAAAGACAAACAATTGACCAGGATTCCGGCAGGCGTCAGAGAGCCGCAAGTTGTGAATCGGCTGTTACTTGCCTGCGAGGATGAAATAACCGATGACTACCGTCCGTCGGTAGAGGCGCATCTGCACGCATTTCTCGATAAATGCGTGATTCATTTACATCCCGTTGCAGTATTGTCCTTCGCCTGCGCCAAAAACGGTAAACGTGAGATTGAAAAACTGTTCAAAGACAAAAAACTGCCTCCCCTGTGGGTTCCGTTTACAAATCCAGGCCTTTCGCTTGCCCAAAGAGTCGCAAAATCAGTCGGCGATTATCAAAGTCGTTTTGGAAGCAAACCCTCGGTTATTTTCCTGCAAAAGCACGGCTTGTTTATTTCAGCCGGCAGCCCCGATGCCGCTTTACATCTGTTGGGGCAGGTCATAAAACGATGCACCGCAAAATTGAAATTCCTCAAAACAGGGAAGACAAAACAGGTGAGCCGGGAAATTATTGCTGAAACGAAGCTGCGAATTCGCAGGGCGTTTTATGAAGCAACGGGCCGATACGCCGCTATAAGTTATTTTTGTGACGATGAAATTGCAGCGTTTTGTCGCAGCGAAAATACGGCAAAATTGCTTAAGCCGGGCGCAATAACTCCCGATGAGCTGGTTTACGCCAATGGCCCGCCGGTGTGGGTTGGTACCCGCGAATACGAAAAAATTGCAGACCTGCTGACCTCGCAAATCAGAAAAAATGAAATCCCTCCTCTTTCATTTCTTGTTAAAGGGTCGGGGCTTTTCGTTGCCGGAGCAGGCAAAATTGCAGAGACAGTCAAAGACATTGTGAGTCGTTCGCTTTTCATTCGGGCTAATGCATCACGCCTCGGTGGTATTCTCAGTTTGAATAAGTCCGAACAGGATTTTATCAATAAATGGGAAGCAGAGGCCTATCGAAAGAACCTGGCGGCAGGTTCAATGCGGGGCGAATTGCCGGGCAGAATCGCCGTGGTTACAGGCGCGGGCAGCGGCTTAGGCAGGAGTATTGCCATTGGTCTTGCAAAAGCAGGCGCAATGGTCGCACTGGTTGATATCGATAAAAAAGCGGCACAGGAAACCGCAAAACAAATCACGAATTCTCAAACGATAGTAGCACAATGCGATGTTACCAGCGAAGCAAGTGCTGATAATGCCTTTGAAGCCGTTATTAGAAAATGGGGCGGTCTCGATATTCTCGTAAACGCCGCTGGGTTGGCGCCGCCTTACGGGCTTGTCGATATGCCCGCTGACAAGTGGCGGCTGGCCCTCGATGTGAACCTGACGGGATATTTTCTTATGGCCAAAGCGGCGGCAAAAGTAATGATTCGGCAGGGAATGGGAGGCAGCATTATCAACTTAAGCTCGAAATCGGGGCTTGAGGCGAGCAAGAATAATACGGCTTACACGACAACGAAGGCAGGCGAGCTTGCGATGGCGCGCGGCTGGGCACTGGAGCTTGGTGAGTATGGAATACGCGTGAACTGCGTTGCGCCAGGAAACGTATTCGAAGGGTCGAAAATCTGGAACCCGGCCTACATAAAAGAATGCGCCAAAAAATACGGCATAAGGCAGGAAGATGTTATTCCTTATTATGTAAACAAGACCGCTTTGAGACGTGAGATAAAGGGGCAGGATATTGCGGACGCAGTTGTGTTCTTGTGCTCCGACAAGGCGCGCACAATAACAGGGCAGACATTAGTCGCCGATTCGGGGCAGGTTATGGTCAGGTAATTTTGAGAGGAACGGTTTAAAAGTATGGATTTTTGCATCGAAGACACGAGAAAAAAACCGATACCGGCTGTGAAGCAGCTTATAAGCGACGGGATTATTACGCTTGAAAGCGTACTGGACTGGCTTCGGACGATTTATGAGATTCGGTTTTTCGAGGAAAAGGTTTACGACCTGTTGGGTGAGAACATAATCAAAGGGGCGTCGCATCTTTACGCCGGGCAGGAGGCGGTAGCAGTTGGCGCTATAGCGGCGATTGAGCGAGGCGATGTAATCGGCTCGACACATCGGGGCCACGGCCACTGCGGTGCAATAGGCAACAAATACGCCGATTCGCAAGAGGAACGCCAAAACCACTGGAATCGGATGATGGCCGAATTGATGGGCAAGGAAACCGGCTACTGCAGGGGCAGGGGCGGCTCGATGCACATAGCCGACGTTGACAGGTGCAATAATCTCGGTTCGACAGGAATTGTCGGCGGCAATCAGGCGCCCGCGGTCGGGGCAGCATTGGCGGAAAAATACAAAAAGACGGGCAAGGTAGTCCTTTCGTTTTTCGGCGACGGCGCGACCAATTGCGGGAGTTTTCACGAATCAATGAATATGGCCTCAACCTTGAAAGTGCCGCTGGTGGCGATAATCGAAAATAACCTTTACGGAATGAGCGTGCCTTTTTCGGGAAGCCCGGTAGAAGGCACTTTCAAGGCGAGCAACATAACCGATATTGCGCAGCGGTGCTACGCTTATAACGTTCCGGCGATGATTGTTGACGGGCAGGACGTAATCGCGGTCTATATGGCGGTCAAGTCGGCGGTGAAATGGGCAAGGGCTATGAATCAGATGGTCATCGTCGAGACAAAGACGTACCGCTGGTATGGCCACAGCAGAAGCGACCCGCGTGAATATCGCACGAAAGACGAAGAAAAGACCTGGCGACAGCGAGACCCGATTATTGTTTTGAGAGGAAAATTACTCGCAGATTCGCTTTGCAGCGAGCAGCAGTTAGACGCGATAAAGGATAAAGCATTTAATACGATTGAAGAGGCGACGAAATTCGGACTGGGCAGCCCCTGGCCTAATCCGGCTGATGTAACAAAAGACGTTTACGTCGAAGAGTCATACACAGATGGACTTATCGAATCCGAAAAAGCAATGTCAAAAAAGGTTGCAGAGGCAACGGCTGCATTTGAAAAAGCCCTGGCAACCTCAACAGCCAAAACAAAAAAAGAGGCAGCGGATAACGCGAGGGCTCAAATCAAGTCGCAATTCGGTATGGAGATTACATCGATAGCTCAGGCCGTTACGGCCGCGCAGGCGGAGGAGATGAAAAGAGATAAAAACGTTATCGCGCTGGGCGAAGACATCGGGCTTTATGGCGGGGCATATCAGGCAAGCAGGGGACTTTTGGCGGAGTTCGGCACGGAAAGGGTGATTGATACGGCAATATCGGAGGCGGCAATTGCAGGCGCGGCAGTCGGTGCGGCCCTGCGAGGATTGCGGCCTATTGCTGAGATTATGTATGTCGATTTTTTGACGATAGCAATGGACCAGCTTGTTCACGTCGGCGCTTATAACCGCTATATGTTCGGTGGCAAGGCAAAAGTCCCGATGGTGTTGCGAACCGAAGGCGGCGTCGGGAGATGTATCGCCGCCCATCATTCGGAGTCGCTTGAGGCATGGCTTATGCACCCGCCAGGATTGTATGTAGTGATGCCCTCGACGCCTTACGATGCGAAGGGGCTGCTCAAGGCGGCGATACGCAGTGATAACCTCGTGGTATTTATCGAACATAAGGCGACATACGGACAGTTAGGACCGGTTCCGTCGGGCGATTACATAATTCCCTTGGGCGTCGCGGATATTAAGAGAGGCGGCAAAGACGTAACGATTGTAAGTTACAGCAGAATGGCGATGTGGTCACTTGCGGCGGCGAAAATACTGGCAGACAAATATGGCATCGACGCCGAGGTGATAGACCTGCGGACGCTCAAGCCGATGGACATAAAGACAGTGGCTGAATCGGTACGTAAAACAGGCCGGCTTGTTACCGTCAGCGAGGGTTTCGGCACGTGCGGCGCGGGCAGGGAAATAGCGGGCAAGTTTATGGAATATGCTTTTGGCGACGGCTCGCGGGGATTTGATTATCTTGACGCGGCGCCTGTGAATCTCGCGGCAGCGGACGTGCCGCCGCCGATGAGTGAGCCATTGGAAAATGCAAGCATACCGAGCGTTGAGAAAATAGTTGAGACAGTCAAAGCAATTGTATGATGAGTGTAAATACGGAGGATGATTGATGGCGAGAGAAGTCAAGTTACCGAAGCTGGGACAAACAATGGAAGAGGGGACGGTTGTGAAGTGCCTGGTTGAAGTCGGCAAAGAGGTCAAAAGAGGAGACGTGATTTTTGAAATTGAGACGGACAAGGCGACCTTGGAAATGGAGTCACCGGCCGATGGTTTTGTTAAACAAATACTCGTTGAAACGGGTCAGACCCTGCCTGTAGGCATAACGATGATAATTCTCGGCGAGAAGGATGAGAAGATTGATGTAACGCAAGCTGTCTCTAAAATCGTCGAATCGGCGCCTGCGGCCAAAATTGCGCCTATCGAAACAGTTAAACAGCAAATACCGGCGGAGACCGCCGCAAGAATTATGGCGACGCCGAGGGCAAAAAAACTGGCGGAGGAAATGGGTGTTGATTTGGCAATGATAAAAGGCACAGGGCCTGCTGGCAAAGTTACAGAAGATGACGTTAAAAAAGCCGCATCGTCACAAGCAACCCCGTCTGCTAAAACGCCGGAGGAAGTCAAGCTCGGTCAGACCATAGCAATAACAAAAAAGCAGCGGCTTACCGCCGAGAGAATGGTCGAATCGAAAAGGGAAATACCCTGTTTTTACCTCAGCTTAAGGGCTGACGTAACCAATCTTGTTGAACTGCGCTCATCGCTTAATGAAAAAGAAGGACTCAAAATTTCCTACAACGATTTTATTATACGTGCGACAGCCATTGCTCTGGAAAAATTTCCGATTATGACGGGGCAATTGGCCGGCGAGGCGATAAAACTGGCTGACACAATAAATGTCGGGCTTGCCGTATCGACTGCGACAGGGCTTGTAGTTGTTGTTATTAAGGACGCAAATAAAAAGGGCCTAAAACAGATTTCAGCAGAAACACAGGTGCTTATTGAAAAAGCACAAAACGATAAATTATTACTGACTGACCTCGAAGGCGCCTGTATCACCGTAAGCAACCTCGGTGCATTCGGAATTGAGTCGTTTATACCTGTTGTCATTCCCGGCCAATGCAGCATTTTAGGTATTGGCCGAATCACCGATACGAACGTTCCCAAAAGAGGCGACAGGAAACTGATGAGTATGACACTGTCTGCGGACCACAAGGTTGTCAATGGCGATTACGCCGCCGGATTTCTGGACTTCACAAGGAAACTTCTCGAAGATACCTCTACATTCTTGCAACCGATCTAAAATATAGAACAAACTCAATATTTTAGGACGACCGACATAACCCGGCATCCTATACCAGGGCTTAATAACCATCGGCTAACAACAGTCATGGAGCGTTTAAGACGAGACAGGCGCATTGCGTTAATCGGATTTTGTGCTTCCCTTTTTTAAAATAAGAGTTGTTTGTATTGACAATGATGAACACTTGATTCCGGTGTTGCCCAGTCATCAGAAAACATTGAACTTCTGAGGTGCATTGGGGGCACGGGACTTGTAGATAATCTGCGCTTCGGCGATGTTTTCAATGGTCAGATTGAGGGCTTCGAGCAATTTATAATCGAGCATCATCGAAAGAATCTCGCCTGTGAGATCGCTGAAAGAGACAAAATGAGCGACGAAAATAA
>CAYLXJ010000069.1:0-9400 GCA_964387385.1 uncultured Pirellulales bacterium | reverse complement strand
GGTTCGATGTTGAGCGTTTTGGGATAAAGCTGGTGGGTTCTCCCCGGCACGCCGACGCACTGCGTGTGACCGGTGTAGTAACAGCCCAGGCGGCGCCGCGGCTAAGAGAGGTTTACAGGCAGACAGCCAAACCCTGTGTCGTTTTTGCCATAGGCGCCTGTGCCTGCGGAACGGGGATATTTCACACGGGGTATCACGTCGTCGGCCCGGTGGACAAAATCATAAAAGAAATCGACCCCAACGCCATTGTCGCCTACGTCCCCGGCTGTCCGCCAAAACCGGAAGCGATTATTTCGGGCGTCGTTAAGGCGCTGTCTATATTGTAAAGAGGTCATAAGATGGACCGAACACAGTTAATCGATAAACTTGACCAAATCAGAACAAAGCTCGAAGGCATAGAGCAGACCAAAGACAACCGTTTTTACCTGCTCTGCGACACTGCAAACAGTTTTGCGGTCAGCAGGTTTTTGTTTGAGAACCTGAATTGTCGATTCACCATTGCCACAGTCATCGATTCGGAACATTGCTACGAAGTCCTTTACCATTTTTCGCACGACCAGACCGGCTGTTTCCTGACCGTTAAGGCGTTCATCCGGGATAAAAACAAGCCCGGCATCGAATCAATCGCTCAGTTTATTCCGGGGGCCATGTGGATAGAAAGAGAAATGCACGACCTGATGGGCATAGAGTTTCACAATCATCCCGATATGCGCCGGCTGATTCTTGCCGATGACTGGCCGGAAGGTGTTTATCCGTTAAGAAAGAAAAAGAAAAATGAAAAAGACAGTTAATGTATATAAGCCGGTATTGCCGATAGGCCCGTTTCATCCTTTACAGGAAGAAATGGAATTTTTCCAGCTTACAGTCGATGGCGAAATCGTAACCGATATAGACGTTCGCTTGTCTTACAACCATCGCGGTATGGAGAAAATAGCTGAAACACTTCAGTTTGACCAGATACCATATTTGGTATCCCGGATATGCGGCATCTGTTCGGCGTCGCATCCGCTTGCCTACGTTCAGGCAGTCGAGGAATTGGCCGGTATAACGCCGCCGGAACGGGCGCTCTACGTCCGGACATTTATCATTGTGCTGGAAAGAATCCTCAGCCATATCCTGTGGGTGGGCCTGGCGGGACACTTCATCGGCTACGATACCGTCTTTATGTGGGCGTGGAAATACCGCGAGCCGGTGCTCGATTTGCTGGAAGAAATTACCGGCAACAGAAATAACTACGGCAACGTCAAGGTCGGGGGCTGTCGGGAAGATATTCCCGACGAGCTTAAGCCGAAGATTGTTACAGAGCTTGATAAAATCGCGACAAAGATGGAAATGCTCACCAAAGCGGTTTTGGACGACCCTGTTTTACACGCTCGTCTAAAAGGCGTTGGTGTGCTGAAAAAGCAGGATGCCATAAATTATTGTGTCACCGGTCCTACGGCCAGGGCAAGCGGCGTCAATATCGATGTCCGTCACGATGACCCGTATGCTGCTTACGATATGCTCGACTGGAACGTTATAACTCAGCCGCAAGGCGATGTTTTCGCAAAAGCAGTAGTTCGGCTTTTAGAGACGTTCGAGTCGATAAAAATAGTCAAACAGGCCCTTGCCAAGCTGCCTAAAGGCCCCGTTGCAGTCGAGGTCAAGCAGATACCGGCAGGCGAGGGCTGCGGCCACGCCGAGGCCCCGCGTGGTGAGACGTTCCACTACGTCCGCAGCGACGGCGGCAACAGGCCTGTCAGGCACAAGATGCGAGCGCCAAGCTACGTCAACGTTCCGTCTTTCAAAGCGTCGTGCTTAGGCGGCAATATCGCTGACGTTACAATTACGTTAGCCGCGGTTGACCCCTGCTATAGCTGCACCGAGCGTTTGGCCGTCGTTAATGACCGCTCAGGCAAAATCCTGCACGATTACGAGTCGCTTTTGAAACTCAGCAGGGAAAAAACTGAAAAAATCAAAAAGGAGCTGTTGTGAGATACGGAGGCAAGAAAATTGAATAACCGCTTGTTTATAACCGTGTTTTTACCGCTTGCCGTTGGCTTTGTAATGCTGTTTTTGCCGGGCCGCTTGAGGAAGTTGTGGCAGTTTATAACAATAGTCGTTTGCGGTTTTGCATTTGTGATGTCGATTATTGTTTTCAGAGCCGGGCCGGCAGTGTTTGAGGGATTCAGGTTTCAATTCGCAGGTATCGATGTAACGCTTTCATTCGCAGCAGAACCGCTCGGCAAGTTCATTCTCGTCTTTGTGATGGGGTTCGGAGTATTGATAACCCTGTATTCGCTTAAGGCGATGGTCGGGGCGGGACGTCTAAGCGAGTATTACGGTGCGATTCTGCTGACTATAGGCGGCAGCGCAGGCGTTTTGTTGTCAGGCAACCTGCTTATGCTGCTTATATTCTGGGAAATCGTTACCGCTTCGCTTTATATCCTGATTACAACGGGCGGCAAACACTCGAATTTCGCTGCTACAAAAAGTTTCGCTATGATTGCCGCTTCCGACGCGGCGCTTCTCATCGGGATACTTATGATATGGGTGCAGGCCGGCTCATTCGATATTTCGGCCATAAGTATTACTACAAATTCCGCTCCAGCCACGGTCGCTTTTCTGCTTTTAATGCTGGCCGCAATAACAAAAGCGGGCGCTATGCCTTTGCACACGTGGCTGCCCACAAGCGGTGAATACGCGCCGACTTCGGTTATGGCCCTTTTACCTGCTGCAATCGACAAGCTTTTGGGCATATATCTGCTTGTCTTAATCGTTCGTAAGCTCTTTATTATGCAGTCGGCGGCGCTTCAGGTGGTCCTTGCTGTTGTAGGCGCGGCTACAATCATAATCGCCGTTATGGTCGCAATGGTCCAGCATGACCTCAAGAAGCTGCTTTCATATCACGCCATAAGCCAGGTCGGTTATATGGTCCTCGGTATCGCAACTATGACGCCGATTGGCATTGCGGGGGGATTGTTCCATATGCTTAACCACGCGATTTATAAAAGCTGCCTTTTCCTTTGCGGCGGAGCGGTTGAGCAGACGGCGGGCACAGCTCAACTTGATAAAATGGGCGGTCTTGGCAGGAAAATGCCGATTACTTTTGCCGCCTGTATGATTGCCGCCCTGAGTATTTCAGGCATACCGCCTTTTAACGGCTTTGTCTCGAAGTGGATGGTCTATCAGGGCGTAATCCGTATGCCCGCCGCTCAGTCAGGCATCGCCGCTCAATTATGGCCCGTGTGGCTATTTTTCGCGATGTTCGGCAGCGCCCTGACGCTGGCGTCGTTCGTTAAGGTCCTGCACTCTGCGTTCCTTTCGCGACTGCCGGATAACCTGCAAGGAGCCAAAGAGGTATCCAAACTCCAGACCACACCGATGATTATTCTCGCCGCTCTTTGCGTTTTCTTCGGGATTTTCTATAAGGTCCCGCTGGACAAGTTTATCTACCCGGCACTCGGAATTCAGGCCGATACAGTTGCCGCCGGGACCTGGCAGTCGGGTCTGGCCAGCATATTGATTATTGCGGGAGTAATTTTGGGCCTGATGATTCTGGTTGTTAGCCGGATTGCTTCAAAGGTGCGTATTGTTCCCACTTGGACCTGCGGCGAGGTCCTTTCCAATGAGCAGATGATTATTCCGGGCACGCATTTCTATAAGACGGTCTCCTCGATGGCGGGCCTACGACAGATGTATTCCTCGCAGGAAAAGGGCTATTTCGACCTCTACGACCAGTCCGGCCGGCTGGGACTTACGCTGACTAATATGCTCAAATCCCTACACTGTGGCCTGCTTCCCTTCTATCTGAACTGGGTAACGGTCGGACTGCTCGTGCTGCTTTTTATCCTTTGTAAAATCTGGTGAGGTTGTTATGTGGATATTCTACGTTCTGTTGTTGTTTATGATTATCGCCTGCATTGTCGCGGTGCAGACCGACAATCTGCTCAGCTCGATAATCTGTGTCGGTGCGGTCGGGGCAGTCGGCTCAACGCTGTTTCTTTTCCTGTTTGC
Source organism: uncultured Pirellulales bacterium (assembly GCA_964387385.1). Taxonomy (GTDB): domain Bacteria; phylum Planctomycetota; class Phycisphaerae; order Sedimentisphaerales; family Anaerobacaceae; genus Fen-1362. Next base: position 5,404 of record CAYLXJ010000069.1, on the reverse strand, counting down.
GCCCGATATCGCCATAACGCAGGTTGTTGTCGTAATGATTCGCGTTACCATTTCGCGGGACGTTACCTTTATCACAGGCGACAGGGAGCTGTTCGGGACCGTTGCCTCAATAGTAACAATTCTGATAATTTTCCTGGCCGGTATTGAGGTCTTCAGGACGCTTCCTGCTTTTGGTGTCCCGCCATTCGCACAGTTCTCGAACGCCGCGTCGCAGACCTATATTGCCGAGGGTCTGAAAAAGACGGGTGCGGCAAATATTGTCGCGGGCATTATTCTCGATTATCGCGGCTACGATACTTTAGGCGAGGCGACGGTCCTTTTCACGTCGATTGTCGGGGCAACGGTCATCCTGCGTAAAGAAGCCAGAAAACCGCTGGAGGTAAATCAATGAAGGGAATGACGGTAATAGTCAAGACGGTTGCCTCCTGGTGCAAAGTGCTGATTTTCCTGTTCGGCATATATATCGTTTTCTTCGGCCACCTTACGCCCGGCGGCGGCTTCGCGGGCGGCGTGATTCTGGCCTGCTCATACGTCCTGCTGCTCCTTGCCTTTGGCAGGGAATTTACCGAGGCGAACCTTTCATTAGGGACCGCTTCAAAGCTCGATTGCGCGGGAGCATTGCTTTTTGCGGCCATTGCGCTGACGGGTTTTCTATACGGCTCAACGGGCTTCTTTTATAATTTTATTCACCAACAGTATCTGGCTGGCAGGGACACCGCCTTTAAACTGGTTAGCGCGGGAATCATACCGCTTGCCAATATCGCCATAGGTCTTAAGGTCGGTGCGTCGTTGTTCCTGATAGTTCTGCTGCTTTCGGCGTTCAGGCCCGAAACGTCGGGTAAGGAAAAGGAGTGATTTATGCTTTATGCGTTATGTTTTTTGTTGTTCACAATCGGCCTGCTTTGTGCGGTCGTGAAAAAAAATATGGTCAAAATCATCATCGGTCTTGCGATTATGGAATACGCGGTGAACCTGTTTTTGATAATGCTGGGCTACAGGACGGGCGGCATCGCCCCGATAATTGACCGGACAAATATAAATCCCGAAGGATTGCTTGACCCGCAGTTTATTGCCGCATGCGTTGACCCCTTGCCCCAGGCGCTTGTGCTGACTTCAATCGTCATCGGCCTGGGGACTCTGGCGCTTATGGTATCGATTTGTATCCGGACATACGAGAAACACGGCACGTTCGATATTACCCAGATAAGGAGATTGCAGGGATGACAGTGCCTTTACCTGTTTTTGTTGGTCTTCCGCTGGTTACGGCTTTTATTTTGCCGCTTTGCGGCGACAAATTCAAGCGCCTTGCTACGCTGCTTGCCAATATAGTGGTCCTGGTTCTGCTTGTATTGGCGCTCACAACAGTCGGGCGTAGTTATACATATCAAGTCGGCAGATGGTCAATTCCGCTGGGCATCAATATGGTCTTGGACGGCTTAAGCTCGCTATTATTGATTACCATTTCGGTTGTCAGCTTTGCCGCGATGCTTTTCAGCGCCCGTTATATGGAACAATATACCGCCAAGGCAAAATACCTCAGCTTGTTTATGCTTATGCTGACGGGTATGAACGGCGTTGTTCTTTCGGGTGATATTTTTAACGTCTTTGTATTCCTCGAAATTGCCTCGATTGCCTCATACGCCCTCGTCGGTTTCGGCTGCGGGCACGAGCAGCTCGAGGCCTCCTTCAAATACGCCGTATTGGGAAGCGTCGCGTCCTCGCTGATACTTTTCGCCATCGGGCTTGTTTACGCCAACACTGGAACGCTCAATATGGCTTATATCTCGCAGGCGATACAAGCCCGCGGATTAAATCACGGCCTGACGTTTGCCCTGGCGATGTTCATCACGGGCTTCGGTCTCAAGGCGGCGCTGGTTCCCTTCCACGCTTGGCTGCCAGACGCCCACCCCGCGGCGCCTGCGCCGATTTCCGCGATGCTTTCGGGTGTCCTGATTAAGGCGCTCGGCGTCTATGCGATGGCGCGCCTGCTGTTCAACGTCTTCGGTATTTCCGAAACTATAAGCTGGGTGCTCATATCGCTTGGCGTGCTGAGTATGGTTGTAGGCGTATTTCTGGCCGTGGGCCAGTGGGACTTCAAACGATTGCTCGCTTATCATAGTATTTCGCAAATGGGCTACATTGTTCTTGGTTTAGGTCTCGGCGCCTTGATATTAGCACAGGGCGGCTCCGCTGCCTGGGCGGCGCTTGCCATACTCGGCGGACTGTTTCACCTTGTCAATCACGCTGTTTTCAAGTCATTATTGTTCCTGACCAGCGGCTCAATCGAAATGTCAACAGGCACAAGGCAGTTAAAACAGTTAGGTGGATTATCTGCCGTTATGCCGCTGACAAGGGCCAATTGTGCTGTTGCCTCTGCTGCAATTGCGGGTGTCCCGCCTTTCAACGGGTTCTGGAGTAAGCTCATCCTCGTCATAGCGGCGGTCCGCGGCGGCTTTTATACGCTGGCGGCGATTACCGTAGTTGTCAGCTTGGTTACGCTTATCTCTTTTCTGAAGGTCCATCGCTATATCTTTTTAGGCGAGTTGCCTGAAAACCTGCGGCAGTGCAGGGAAAACAAAGGCACAATGTTTATCGCTATGGCCCTGCTTGCCGTGTTGTGTCTCGTTATGGGAGCACTGGTTCTTGTGCCTTCCTTGAAAGCGGGCCTGCTTGACCCGGCGGTGCAGGTTCTTATCGACCGTTTTGAGTATTCAGCCAAACTCCTGACCGGCTCTAATTAGGGTTTAATTATGAGAAGATTGATATACTTTGTTATAGGCCTGATTGTATGGCTGCTATTGACCTGGCCTTTTACCCCGCAGGGTATCGACGTGCAGGTCGTAATCGCGGGAGTTGTCGCCGCTTTTATTGTTGCTGTGCTTTTCCACGAGATGCTTCCGCGTGAACATCATGTCTTTATCTCGCCTGTTCGCATCTTCTGGTTTCTCGTTTATATGCCTGTCTTTTTCTATTCGGTTGTAGTGGCCAATTTTGACGTTATGTACCGTGCGCTGCATCCGAAAATGCCCATAAAACCCGGCATAGTTAAAATAAAGACCAATCTTAAAACCGACTCCGGCATAACTGCTCTTGCAAATTCGATAACCCTTACACCCGGAACGCTTACCGTCGATGTTACCGACGATGGCTTCCTTTATGTTCACTGGATAAATGTTACAACCGACGATGTCGAACAGGCGACAAAACAAATCGCCGAGCGTTTTGAGTGGTTCATACGGAAAATCTTTGAATAGCGAGGTTTTATGACGTTATTGTATTTGGGTTTGCTTGCCTGCTGCTTTATGTGCCTTTACCGCATAGGCCGCGGTCCCAGTGCCCCCGACAGGACGGTCGCAATCGACATTCTCGGCATCGTTATAGTCGGTTTTTGCGGCCTTATCGGGCTTGATACGGGCAAGGATTTTTACCTTAATATAGCGCTTGCCTGGGCGCTGTTGAGCTTTATCGGCACAATAGCCCTGGCAAAATTCCTGGAAGGAAGGGGATTCGATGAGTGATGCAATCGGCTATATACTAATTTCGATTGGGATCCTGTTTAACCTTTTCGGCTGCATAGGTCTGGTGCGTTTCCCGGACGTTTACAATCGCCTGCAGGCCGCCACCAAATGCGTAACGCTCGGCACGATTCTGCTCTTAATCGGCGTGGCCGTAGTCAGCGCTACCGGCCCGATGGGCGCAAAAGCGATTGTCTGCGCGGTCTTTATCCTGATAACCTCGCCCACCGCCTCACACGCGATTGCCAAAGGGGCCTATGCGTCAGGCGTGCCGCTGTGGGATAAAAGCGTCGTAGATAAATACGGTCAGGACAAAAAAGATGAAACTTCCAAAAATTAGAGAACTATGGGAGGCGATTAACGCGGTTTTTTCGCCTCGATTCACAACCAGGTTTCCGGCTGAGCCCTGTAATGTTCCCGAACGATACAGGGGCAAACCCGAATTCGACCCCGACAACTGCATCGGCTGCGGTGCCTGCGTCAACGTCTGCCCTACCGAGGCGCTGACAATGGTCGATTACCTGAAAGAAGAACCGCCCGTCAGAATAATCAGGCAGCGGTATGATACTTGTATTTTTTGCGGCAACTGCCACGAAAACTGCACGACAGAAAAGGGGATTAAACTTTCAAATAAATGGGACCTCGCAACTTTAGACAGGAATCAAACCATTGAGGACCATAAGCACGAGCTGCAGTTGTGTGAAAAATGCGGAGCAATTATCGGCACAAAAAAACATCTAATATGGCTGTATGACCGTCTGGGCCCGCTTGCATACACTAATCCGTCGCTGCTGCTGGCCAAAAACGATTCGCTGGCATTGACTCAACAAACGGACATTCCCCGCAAAGACCAGCAGGGGCCCGAAACCGCCGACTTTATGAGGATACTGTGCCCCAACTGCAAATGTGAACTGAATATTCGCCTATGAGCGATACTCGCCCATCAAATGTTCACGAGCGGCTTGGTAAACTAAATCCTGCTGAAACCGTGATTGTCGGGATAGGCAACGCCCTCAGGGGCGATGACGGCGCAGGACCTCGCGTTTGTCAGATCCTGAAGGGTACAATCGACGCGGAAGTAATTGACGCCGGCACAACACCGGAAAATTATATTGCGAAGATTGTCAAAATGTCTCCGAAGAAATTGCTCATAATAGATGCGATTGATTTTGGTACGTCTCCCGGAACTGTTAAGATATTCGATATACAGGATTTAGGCAAATTCTCGCTTTCAACTCATTGTCTCTCGCCCCACCTGTTCGTTGAGGTAATTCAGTCAGAAATAAATGTAGAGGTCATTTTCATCGGAATCCAGCCCGCCAATGTGCAAACAAGCATTGGCCTGTCAAGATCCGTCGCCGGCGCAATTATTGCTCTTGCAGATGAAATAAAATCAGCATTCTCACAACAGTGAGGTCAAAAATAGGGCAATCTTAATCCCCCCAATATTGCGAATCGGTACTTACTCAACTATAGCAAATCTAAGCACTTATGAAATTCGCGAAAAAAATCAGCGGAGAGGGCGGGATTCGATTTGCCCTGTTTTTGTAACCTTATCAAAAACCTGTATTTAGTACTTAACTCCAATAAAAACAAACAAGCCATTTCATAACCTCCTGAGAGTTATGATAAGGCAAGCTATATGAAAGGACGCGTTATAAACGATAATATCTCGATCCCAGCGGACAACAAGCCAGCGACTATTGCCCAGCCACGAAAAAGTCCTCTCTATTTTATAGCGACGCTTATATCGTCTCATCTTACGGCCACCATAATATTTTTGCTTCTTGTTCATGCTTCGATATGGGTTAATCATATCAATACCTCTGTGTTTCAGCCGCTTCCGAAGTCCATCACTGTCATATCACTTGTCGGCAATCAGGCGTTTG
>CAYLXJ010000068.1:0-9606 GCA_964387385.1 uncultured Pirellulales bacterium | reverse complement strand
CCGTAATTTACCCCGTTCTCCGAAAGCAGCCGCTTGACCTCCTCTGCTGCTTGTGCGTCCTCCGAAAATTTAAATTCCGCTTCTGTATTCGCCGTCCCCGCCGCCTCTGTCATTTTCAGATAATAATCGACCAGATGAATACAGGAGTAATCCTGCTCGACTTTCCGCGTGTAAAAAATACCCGCCAGTTCTCTCGCGTTCCCCGGCCCTATCCTTTCACCGCATCCCGTCACCCACGCGAAAAATCCCGTCCTGAATAATCCCTGAAAATCAAATACAAGGTCATATTTCGCTCCCCGCAAATCACGAAATAGCCCTCGTAAACTCGCAAATGCCTTTCTGCTGCACCACCATTTCCCTAACAGTTTCCTGTCAAACAATACGACCTCGTCCAAATCAGGATGCCCCCGCACTAATTCAACATATTCCGGTCTAACCAGCCACGCTATATGCGCCTCAGGAAAACTTTTCCTCAATGCTGTCAACGCCGGCAGCGCAAGAACAATGTCCCCTAATGCGCTTGGCTTGATAATAAGGATTTTTTTTGCCTGGCTGGTCATTTGACTTTTTAACGTTTACTGTCCGCCTTGAATTTAGCCGTTGCTTTCCCCGCAAGCTCCCGCAATAATCCACGCCGCTTTTCCTCAGGTATCCCCGCCCTATCACAATATTCCCTGAACATCCGCAGATAATCCGTCCGTTTTATTCCAGCTAAATCCATCACCGATGATGCCAGCCGCCATAATGGCCGCATCTGGCTCTCTTCTCGCCTGCCGAAATACTGCTTTATCCCGTCCATATCCGTCAGCACCAGATGGTATTCCTGCCCCCTCCCAGTCACCACAAAGTTCGTCGCCTTAGCGTCCCTGTGATACAGTCCTTTCTCGTGCAGCCCGCCTAATATCTCCGCCATTTGCTCCATCAGCTGCCTGATTATTCTGTCCCGCTGCTGTCCCTCTGCACGCATATTCTTTATAAACTCGTATAGGTTCACACCCTCCGCGTATTCGCTGATATATATGCTTTCCGAGCACCAGCCAAACCTGCTTTTATGCAGCGCTGCTAATGGCGCCGCTACAGGCAGTCCGTACTGACTTGTCCTCACTGCCGCTATAAAATTCCGCATCGACTTCGGCCCGCCGAACCCTCTGAATAATTCCCGCACTCCCCTGCCCCGCCGGTGCCTTTTCAATACCGCCCTCACTCCTTTCCCTCCGGTCGCAAGATATTTAATAACAACGGTATTGTTTCCCGCGTCCTTGAGCGTTCGTTCCGCCCCCTCCAGCAACTTTTCCGGCTCTTTCAGCAGCTCCTCCCACTCCTCTTTTGAAAATCGCTCGCGCCCCGCCGCTCGCACCGCCACCCATCCACTCCATCTGCCGGCAAGCCGCACGTCCGATATCTCCACCAGCCTTCGCAAAAGGTCTTCTATGTCCTGCATACCTTTATTTTATATGCCGCTTTTGTTTTACGCAATTGATTAAAATTATTCCGCTCGCTAAGATTATGATATGAACAAAAAAGGCAAATACGTTTATGACTGGCCTCGCCCTATGGTCACCGTCGATGCCGCCGTCTTCGCCGTTGCCGAACAAGTCCCGAAACTTCTGCTTATCAAGCGAAAAAACGACCCCTTCAAAGGCAAATGGGCCATCCCCGGCGGGTTCATTGGTATCGATGAGGAGCTTGAAGACGCTGTCGCAAGAGAACTCGCTGAGGAAACTGGCCTGACTGGTGTCTCTCTCGAACAGCTTCACACCTTCGGCACAGTCGGCCGTGACCCGCGAGGCAGACAAATCACCGCCGTCTTCTGGGGCGTAATCACACAAGGCCTCGATAAAATAAAACCCGGCGACGACGCCGCAGAAGCTCAATGGTTCGACATTAACGACCTTCCTACCGATATGGCCTTCGACCACAACCGCGTCGCTCAAATTGCCGTTGACCGGCTGAAATCGAAAATCGAAAATTTATAATATTAGTGCTTCGCTGCTTCCATCAGTTGTTCATTAAACGTCCTCAACCGCATATCAATCGCCGCCAGCGCCCACTCTATATAATGTTGCTTATGCTCAGGCCTGTGATGGTGCTCCTGCATTAATCCCTCCCGAACCGTCTCCAGAAACGTCTTTATCGTCCGCGGACTTATCTCCGTCGGGTTCGCTGACCACGCCTTCAATTCCTCGTATTCGCGCCTCAATTTCACGCTTCTCCTCAACTGCTCCGCCGTCAAATAATCGCCGGGATTATACGCCATCTGCAGCCCCTTCAGGCACATTATCAGCGGCTCATAATTCGCCCGCCGCTCCAGCCGGATAAACTTATACTGCTGAACGTGCGCCGTTACCGATGCAGGTGTCTTTCCCCCTACCTCTTCGCCGCTCACATACCACCGCCTCTCGCTTGTCTTGGCGAATACAAGCTCCTCTCCGAACTCCTGCCTTGTTATCTCGTCCCCCGTCATCCGCGAAACCCACAAATGCCCCGTCTTATTTACTTCCGCCCCTCCGCCTAACACCAATAGACACTTCACAAAACCCAGCGGCAGAACCTTTTGTTTCCCAATCTGGTTTTTGCGAAGCTGAAACGACAAATGCAAACTATGCGGCTTAACATCGTAAAAAGCCGTCATCTCGTTTATCAATTGATTCAAAAGCCACGGACACGCCGTCGCGGGTCTTGATAATTCCATCGCCACGTTCAGCCGCCCCGGCGCAAGCTCTAAGAACCCCCTTCGCCTCTTCTTGTCTGCCTCCCCGCTGTTGTCGTCGATATACCCGCCTAATTTCCACATCAGCACGTCTAATTGAAAATCACAGAAATAGTAAAAATTATCATATATGTTATCTATCTTTTCGCTCGGCCTCGCCTCCGGCTCCACCACCGCCGCACCCACGTTGCTCATTTCCGCCTCACACCCAAGCGGCACAAGCCCCGGCTGAAAATTCGAACGTATCGCGTTTAAATTCGCCTCCGCCACCCTCGAGTCAAACAAGCTCCTCGCCGCACGCACGGCGTATTTAACGTAATCTATCAAATCATGCTTCTCGTATGGCATCGTCTTAAGGCACTGCCTGATTATCATTTCCACCGCTGACGCGTTATTGTTCATTATCTGCAGCGCAATCAGCAAGCTCACCGACCTCTTATAATACCTCTCCGAAGTCCGCATATGCTCAAGCTCGAACCGGAAATGTCCCTGTATCCGCTCGTCAAGCTGATTAAGCAGCGACTGCTTTACCACCAATGCTAAATAATTGCTGATAAATCTCGCTGCCTGAACATCTTTATATAATGGCTTGATGCTCGGCCTCGGCCGGTTCAGCTCGTGAGCCAGAAAATAATCGCTTATCGCCTCCGCGCGATAATGCGTTATCACCAAATCCCGCTCCGTCGTCGCCAGTAATTCACGTTCGGCTATCCGCTCAAGTTCCGCGTCTATTGATTTGTCCCCGGGCCTCGTCTTCTTCTTCAAAAACTTTTCTATCCGCTTGCGCAGCCAAAGCTCGTGTATCAAATTAACGTGAAAACGGTCCCCGAAGTGTTTCTTCATCGCCGCTGCGCTCACTAAATATGCCTGCGCGCCGACAAGGCCTTCCGCCGTTTGCACAAAAACCCCTTCCCTCTGGTATCGCTTCCCCTCGTATTTGTCTATTTCCGCCATCGCCTTTTCAGGCACGTCGTAAATCACAAATCCCTCAATCTTCGCCCCAGGCGTCGCCACCGCGTAAAAATACACGTTGTCCGGACTCACCTTCTTATACCCGGCTAAAAATCCCGGCTCCGCGTATAGCGACTGTTCGTTCACTTTCCCCTTCTTGCGCGTGAACGAAAGCCCGCACACCGACTCGAATATCTCCGCGTCCCTCAAGGACCCGTACACAAACAAATTCACTTTCTTAACGCTTGTCATCTCATTTTAATACGTTTTCTTGCCGCGTTTTTATTTTTTATTTGTATTTTTACTTTTTGATTTTTGATATTTTATTTTCGTAACTGACTCAAAACTAAACACTCAGCACTAATAACTCTTACTCTCCGCGTCTTATCTTGCGATACAACGCAAACAATTCCCTAAACGCCCTCAAAATCACCCTGATATTCGCCCCCGTCTGTTTCCCCGCCGTCCTCGGATAATGATGCACCCCTGCCTGCGCTATCCTGCACCCTTTCCTCGTCGCCCTCGCAAGAATCTCCGCGCTTATCAAGGCCCCCGAACTCGACATTTTCATATCCGCGACGGCCTCTCGCCTGAACAGCTTAAACGCGCAGTCGATGTCTCGAATCCTCATCCCGAACAGAAAATTCACCAGCCGTGTCCACATCCACCCGTTTATCTTCCGCATTATCGGGTCCTGCCTGTTAATCCTGTACCCGCACACAATATCATTCTTATGCGTGGCACGGGCATCCTGCCCGTGTTTTTCCTCTGCCTTCCGTTCTGCATTCTGCATTCTGTCTTCTGTCTTCTGTCCTCCGTCCTCTGTCCTCTGTCTTTCCTCTAATATCCCCAGCAGTAACTTTATCTCCCCAATATCGAATTGCCCGTCCCCGTCCGTAAAAAACACTAACTCTTTCGTCGCCGCCCGAAATCCCGACTGAAGCGCACCTCCATATCCTCGATTCGGCTTATGATGAACGACTCTTATATGTGAATCCCCCTTTGCCATTTCATCCGCAATTTCCCCCGTCCTGTCCTTGCTCCCGTCATCGACTATTATTATCTCATAATCTGCGCCTATCCCCTCCAATACCTCCTTCGCGCGTTTCACAACCCTTTCCACGTTCTCCTGCTCATTGTAACACGGGAAAAACACCGATATTGATAATTTATTTTCACTCATAATAATACTTGTCCGCCGTTTGTTTGGCGGATTTAGCCCCGGCATTTATACCGGGGTTCATAAAATTTCTCTTCTTCCTTATAAAATTTAGCCCCGCAATTTATTGCGGGGTTACTAAACACTCAAAACTCTCGAAACTTTACGCTCTACGAACCAGCAACCTGCAACCAGTAACTAGCAACCAGTAACCCGCAACATCCTCTTACCTACACTCTTTTTCAACGTACTGAATGAACTTATTTATCTGCTTGCCCAGTCCTTCATATTCTGTCAGAAGCGATTTAAGTTCATTACTTTTGAGTTTATGGGTATCACAAATGAAATCAAGGTGAACGGTTGTTTCGTCACCAGATGCTTGTGCATATGTCAGATATTTCAAAAAATCGGCTGTGTATTTTCTTCGTCCGTAACCTTCCGCTATACAACTTGGCACACCTTTTGATGATTTTCTTGCTTGGCTTCCTTCTTCGTATAATTCGAACTTTGGCAGTTGCAGCGTTAGTCGATGAACTCGCAGTGCCAGTTCGTACGACTTCTTATATATCTCCAAATCTCTGTAACTGCCCATCTTGCTAATCTCCCAACCAGCAACCAGTAACTGGTAACCAGTAACTGGTTTTACCATCGCTTATCATTCATCGTCCTTATTACAGCTCTGAATTCTTCCTGCTTGCTTATATATTTTGCAGCCGCTTCCTTGTCCCCGGCCAATTGTGCCGCCTGCATCAAATATGTGGATGCTATAAACGCTGCCGTCGCCCTGTTTACATACCCGTCCTGATTCAGATACGCTTTTTCGTTGGCCAGATAATCATCGTAATATTTCTTCCAGAACTCCATTATTCGTGCTCGCAGTGCCGGGTACTGGTCGTAATACATCTGTATAAAATATGCAGGCAGTCGCGTCGGGTTCTCTTCTACTGCTTTTATCGCGCATTCCGCCCCCTGCGCTACAATATTTGGGTCCTTCTCGAAAACAAGTATCGTGTGCGACAATATTACGTTGCGCGAATATTCGTCCGGGTACACCGTCGTCCCGTCGTTGATGCCGTTGAATAACTTCTGCCCTCTCGGGTCTGTTATATCCACGTACAGCTTTTCCCTGTCGTTCATAAACACCACCCGCCAGTTCCTGCTGCGCTCCAGCCCGTTCACAAAAGGCGAATCGAACTGATTTGATGGCATCAATACAACCCACACGTTGCTGTTCTTCAGCGCGCTCTGTATCCACTCACCTACCTGCAGATAGTCATCGGTCGTCAAACTCTGATTGCGTATTTTCGCACGCTGAACTATCGGCCCGCCGGACGAAATCTCCGCCCACCTCAGATACGCGTCATAGTTATAAGCCGCCTGTGCGCGACCGTCCATAAAAAGCTGCAATGGCGTCTTCCCCGTGTTCGGGTCCGGCTCCTGTCCCCACGCGATAAATCCTCCCTCCGTCCAGTAGTTGAACATATTGCCCGAAATCTTGTTCTGCTTTATGAACTCGCACGCGTAAAATGGCTTTGCGTGCGATGCCGTCATTCGGATAAACATCGACCGCAGCTTTATATCGTTAGGCCACGGGTCTATATACACCACCTTGAACTTATGTCCCCACGCAAACCCTAAACCCGCAACAACAATTATACCCGTCGCGATAATGAACCGCTCAAACCCCTTGCTTATTCGCGGAACCTCAAGCCGCCCTCGCTTGAAAAAGTTCATCGTCGCTCCCGCTGCGCAAAGTACCTGTTGCGCAAGCATTGCCAGCACAGGACATCCCGCGTATCCCGCTATTGTTATAAACCTCCTCGACCGGAACGCCATATATGCCGTCAGCGCCGCCACCGTTATCATCGCCAAATCTATCTTCGGCAGCTGATATTCCACTCCCCCTTCAGCTCGGTCTTGGGTCTTTGGTCTTATATCTTGCTTGCCCCCGAATGTCGTTGTCGGGGGGGGCTGGGCTTCTGCAAACAGTTCTTTCACAATCGGCGCCGCCATCCACAAAATCGCGCATAATCCGTTTAAGATATAAAGCGCAGGGAACAGATAACCGTAAAATCTCACAAGGTCTTCCAGGTTCGCCTCATAAATCGGCGCCCACAGCCGCTTGATTCCCCAGAATTGCTCCAGGTGCCACACTGATTCCTTGAACTTGAATGGATCAACAATCAGCGACGATAAAATTATCGCCCCCGCCGCACCAGCCAATACAAAAAATATGTTCTCAACCTTGTACTTCGGCTTACCCGAAATCTGCGCCGCAATCGCGAACATCACCGCGTAAAGAGGGACCGTTATAAACGGGTATATATATCTTCCCGTATAACCCTGCGCCGCGTCTGCCGTCTGAAGCGCAAATAACGAAAATGGTATGATTAAATAAATAAAATGAACGTTTATAGCCACGCTCGCCCACAAAATCCCCGCAAACAAACCCGCCAGCAGGAATCCGCTTAAACTCGCATCCAGCATCGAAAACGATAGCATAACCATCCAGATTGCCGCCATCGTCGTCAAAAATCCCAGTGCCCTGCTCAAAATTCCGAACCTCTTCTGCTTCCTCTCCAGTTCCCCTTTGACCATCTTGACCTGCTTGGGAATTATCGCTCTCGCGAACACCCATAGCAAAAGCAGCCCCCCTCCCGCCTCAAGCATCACCAAAAATGGAAATGCCGACCCCACCGGATTCTCCCACCTGAACGCCCCCCACCACTCATGAACGTTGCGCCAGCCCTCGGCGTGAGGGCTGATGGAGATGACGAAGGTGTGGGTGAGGTTGGTGAGATGGAAGGGGTTGAAAATAATGGAGCCGATAAAGGCGGCAAAGCCGGCGGCGGCGGTGTGGGCGACGGCGGCAGGCGTGGTAACCAGCAGCTGACTCTTAAACAGCGTAACAATCAGGCCGACAGCTATGGCGGCGACAAAGGCGCCGAAAAACGATACTCGGCTTTCGTCAACGTAAATCTGCAGCTCCGGCGAGCGAATCACAAGGCCGGCAGGATAAAAACGGGCCAAAAGGACGGCAAAAACGATGAGCGAGACGATGATGTGGAAGCCGTAAAAACCGGCGGCGTTGACCTGTTTGAAACGGGTAAGAACTATGCTTACGATTATAAGCGCTGCTAATAGAATCAGGAACTTATCATTCGCAGGCGAAATGGCCTCGAACGGGTCGTGGCTGATGTATTTATCCATCGCTGCGTAAAGGGCAAGCCATGTGAGAATAGTATATAGCGATACGGTAGCTCTTTTCGAAAGAATTTCGAGAAGTCGCAGTATAACAACGGGGGCCAGCATTATAAAGACGTAGATGTATCCGCCGTGGACGTTCGACCAGAAAATGGTCATCGGGACAATAAGCCATATATATAAATGATTGCGGTAAGTGGAAAGCGCGAGTATGAGCATAAAGGCGGCGACTAAGAGGTTCGAGAATCCGGCGGGCCTGATATCGATTAACGAACGGCCGTTAAACATTGCGGCGCAGGCGAAGACGGCTGCGAGGACAGGATGGACGCCCAGGACGCGGGCGGTGTAATAGACGCAGATTACCGTCAGGATATAAATCAAAAATTTCCAGTAAACAAGCGAATTGAAAGACCAGTCCGCATCGTCGGCGATGGGCGAGTAATGGACCAGCCAGTAGAAAATGACGTGGGTGAGCCAGTTCTGGTTGACCCAGCCGGTAGGATGCCAGTATTTGACGGTATCGAGGCCTACTTTTTCGGTAATTGTCTGCGCCCATTTTGGCCAGGTCTTGACCTCTTCAGGTGTTGGTCCCTGGCGGTGTGAGTTGGCGGAGAATGGCTCATTTGTATCGACGCCGTGGTTAATGAAGTGCCGTCCGCAGGCAAGAGCGACCCATGTATCGCCTGCGCCGACCATATGGGTGCTTGCATGCAAAGCGAAAATAATCATAGCAATCCAGGCGACGATTATCACGGGCCAGCCGGTGAAGGCCCGTTTTTGTCGGATTAAATCGTTCATATCTTCCTTTCTTTTTTTACCACGAAGACACCAAGACACGAAGTTTTAACTATAGTTTTTCTTTGTGCCTTTGTGACTTAGTGGTTGTGTTCTAAAGGTATAATACGGCTTAAGTTGTATATCGTCAAGAAGGGCCTCTGTTCGTAACCTTAACCATTTAGACGCAGATTACGAAGATGACGCTGAATTATTAGCCACAGAGTTCACAGAGCACACAGAGATTTCATTTTTTAGACATTGATTAACACGGCTTTACCGATACTGGCCAAAAAAGAAAGGGCCGCCAGCCCACACCCCATGCCGGCAGCCCAAACTAATAATCACCCTTTTCCATTTATATATACGAGCCGCGTGGAATTTAAGACCTAAAAAAATTACTCGCCTCTGTGAAAACAAATCAAAAAGCAAAGAATAAATAGCAAAAATACGGTGTCGCTACGCGACGGAGTTTAAAATTAAAGTCCAAAACCAAAGCTGATAACTGAAAGCTTTTGCACTTTGGATTTTACGTTTTCAGCTAACTGCCGCCGAAGGCAGGTTCGGTTTTATCGTTGTCACCACTTTACTGTGCGGACTAAACGTATAAACTGGGTTGAACTTATGAATCAGAGCATTTGGGACAAAATTATCGCCGGTATTTTTTGGTGCATAGCGACAGTCGCTCTTAATACCGGATGCAGCCGAGTACAGGGTGAACCGGCTGTGCGTGCCGGGCAGCAGCACAGCCCTACAGGTAATTCTATTCCTAAAGAAATCGGTCCTCAGAAGGCCGCTGCGGCAAGGC
>CAYLXJ010000067.1:0-9736 GCA_964387385.1 uncultured Pirellulales bacterium | reverse complement strand
AATGCCTAACCGGGCACGGGCTTCCATAATCCTCAGGCCGGCAATCTGTAAAGGCAGGTTTTGCTGGTAGGCGAGCTGGATTAACTGGTCGAGTGTCGGGTCATTGAATCCTTTCCACCACTGGCTGTCAGCGACGGCCTGAGACACGACCCGCGGGTCATCCTTCTCGCTCCAGTTTTCATTAACTTTGGTTTCGGGTTTCACGAAGTCGGGACCTACAGCACACCCGCTAAGCACCATAACCATGCTCAGCAGCGAAACCGCACCGACAATGGCCAAACATCCTCTTAACAAAGCTTTCTTTGCATCGTTACGGCTGTACTTCAAGATACCCTCTAAAACAAATGCGTGACTGACAAGTTCTTTAATCATATTTAGAGCCTCGCTTTCAATAGTTTGTTCGAAACAAGCATAACACTTCCAATGGTATTTTCAATATTATTTAATATCTCAACTATTCTCACACGACTATTATACGTCCCCATGCCATTAAAACAACATAATTCCCACATTTTAGAACCCCGATTCATTTATCCAGGCAAAATCATTTTGGCGGAAAGGCCTTTAATAATTCGTGTACTGCGTATCCCACTCTTTCCTGTTTTTTCTGCTCACTAACCGATGAAAGCGCAACGTCGGCATTAAACACACCCAGCCAGACCGGTTCCATACTCTTGGCATCGATTATCTGAACCAACAACGCACCGCTAACATAATCCTCAGGTGACACGAGTGCTACTATCCATTCATTGCCCTGCACCTTACTCTTACCAACTAAAATATCAATTTGCTGCTGCAGTTGAAGCGTATATGCCACAAAGAAATTGATTTCTGCATATTCGCCCGGCTTGTAGCCCTTCCTCTTCAGCTCACTTGACAGCAAGGTCTGAATTCTTTGAAAAACCTTGGCTGCTTCACCTTCCAATTCGCTGTCGGAAGAGAATGTTACGAAAGCATATTTGCTGCCCGCAGGAAATTTTGCATTGGGACTGAAAGACGTCCTTACGTTTACGTTCGAAAATGTTTCCGGCACAGCGGCCTTATGACTACACCCGCCAATAAAGATGACCGCAGCCAAAACGATAGACAGGATTTTGCTTTTCATTGTTTTGCCCTTAAATATGGAGTTTCAATAATTTTTTTATACCACACGTAATCCTGACAGAAATAGATCACGCCTCGATTACATCTCCCTGCATTGGTAGGATAGTTTTGAGTTTATATTGTTTTTTAATAAGCTGGTCCAGTGCCTGACGCTGGTCATCTTCGCCGTGAGTCAGCACCATCAGTGGTCTACTCGCCGCAACCGCATCAACCCAGTCAAGCAGTTCGGTTTGTCTGGCATGAGCGCTAAAACCGCCCAAAGTGTGAATGTTGGCCCTGACGGCGATTTTCTCGCCGAAAATATTCACTTCTTTGGCCCCTTCGATCAGCAACCGTCCCAGTGAGCCACGTGCCTGATAGCCGACCATCAGAACGGACGTTTCCAGCTTCCAGAGGTTCTGCTTCAAATGGTGCAGGATACGGCCGGCATTGCACATGCCGGCTCCGGCCATTACAAGGCAAGGCCCGGGACATTGGTTGATGGCTTTGGACTGTCCCGCAGTAACACACGGTTTGAGCAGTTTGAGGTCTTCACGTAAAGGCTTTTCCCGCATATACTTAAGCATCGCATCGTCAAACAATTCAAAATGCTGAGCATAAATTTTAGTCGCCTTGATGGCCATTGGACTATCAAGAAAAATAGGAAACGGCTTAATCTTTTTCCTTCTGAACATCCCGCTTAATAGTATCATGAGCAGCTGTGCTCGCCCTACTGCGAATGTAGGTATCAATATTTTACCCCGCCTGCCGACCGCCGTCTTGATGATTTCCACAAATTCATCAACCGTCTCGCGGAACGGGCGGTGGTCGCGATTACCATAAGTAGTTTCGAGAAATACGAGGTCGGCGGTATGAAACGGTTCAAATTTGCGAAGAACAGGTATTCCCCTCGGTCCCAGGTCGCCGGAAAACACTATTTTCTTCTGCTGGCCGTCATCATCAACGGTTAATTTGATACTCGCTGAGCCGAGCATGTGTCCTGCTTCCGCAAAACACGCCTGCACACCGGGGGCAACTGATACCTGTTCCTGATACTCTACTGTTTCGAACCGTCTGATGATTGCCTCGACTTCTTCAGACGTGTAAAGCGGCTCACGAAGCGGCTCTCCCGAGCGCATTCGCCTTCGGTTTTGCCGGTCGGCATCCGCCTGCTGTATGCTCGCGGCATCGCGTAAAATAAGAGATGACATTTCATGAGTGGCTTTAGTTGTAAAAACGGGACCTTTATAACCGAGCTTCACCAATAGCGGCAAACGGCCCGAATGGTCAAGATGGCCATGAGTAATTAAAACAGCATCAAGTTTAGCTTGTGGTCTTACAGGCGGACGGTTTTTGGCTTCTGATTTTCTGCCGCCCTGAAACAAACCGCAATCCACCATAACTCGGGCTTGCTTTGTTTGAATTACATAAGCCGAGCCGGTTACTTCTCCTCCCGCAGCACCGATAACAGTAATCTTCATAGAGTCCTTTCTTTTGTAATACTTTAGTGTTTTACGTTACTCAATCCGCATAACTTCCTTGTATTTCACAAATCAACCGGTTTTAGCTGATTTCGGACTGCCGGCGGCAAACTTCGAACAATGAGGTCAACTGCCTCTTCGGGAGAATCCGTGATGCGTCCGAAACCGAGCTCGTCGGCGTTGAACACACCCTGAGTCATCATAAATCGTCCGAATTTTCGCAGGCCCTGCCAGAACTTCGTTCCAATAAGCACCAGCGGGAACGGGCCTATTTTTTTGCACTGGAGCAGCGTGGCCGCTTCGAAAAGCTCATCAAGTGTTCCCAGCCCGCCCGGCATCACAATAAACGCGCACGAGTATTTTACGAGCATCACTTTTCGCACAAAGAAATAGCGAAACTCTATGCTCTTATCGACGTAGGGGTTTATTGACTGCTCGTGCGGCAAAATGATGTTCAAGCCGTAACTGACGCCGCCGGCTTCATGTGCCCCGCGATTGGTTGCCTCCATAATGCCCGGGCCGCCTCCTGTAAGAGTAGCAAAACCTCTTCTTGCTAGTTCATTCCCCACTTGACGGGCAAGTTTATAGTAAGGATGGTTTTGCTTGAATCTGGCTGAGCCAAATACCGTAACCGCAGGTCCGAGTTGAGATAACCCTTTGAAACCCCGGATGAACTCAGCGGTAATACGTTTAAGCCGTGCTATCTCTCCCGCCCGCGTTCGCGCAGTCATCAAAAAGTTATATTCTTCATTTCTATCATGCTCATCAATAGGCAATTCATAAGATGTAAAACCTGCTTTTTTCCAATACGATTGCCAGCCTCGCTCCCATTCATCGGCACTAAGCTGAGGTACTCTTTTGCTTAATTTTTTTGTCTTTTCCATAAGCCCCTTTCTCCAGCCTGTTATGACTTGTTGTTACGATAGCGACGTATCAGATTGTTTGTCGAACTGTCGTGGGTAAGTTTGGGTTCTGTTTTGCTCTCCAGTTCCGGGATAATCCGTTGTGCCAGAACCTTGCCAAGTTCGACGCCCCACTGGTCAAATGAGTCAATGTTCCAAATGGCGCCCTGAGTAAAAACACAATGCTCGTATAAAGAAATCAGCTTGCCGAGAGTTTCCGGCGTGAGACGGTCGGCAAGAATCATATTTGACGGCCGATTGCCTTCAAATACCCGATGCGGCACGAGCCGGTCCGGTGTGCCTTCCGCTTTGATTTGTTCGGCTGTCTTGCCAAAAGCCAGCGCCTCGGCCTGGGCAAACACATTTGCCATAAGTATATCATGATGATGGCCAAGAGGATTGAGCGGTTTTTCAAACGCTATGAAATCACAGGGAATGAGGCGAGTCCCCTGATGAATTAACTGATAGAAAGAGTGCTGGCCGTTGGTTCCCGGCTCTCCCCAGTATATAGGACTTGTCTGATAAGTAACTTCTGCGCCGTCGATAGTAACACGTTTGCCGTTGCTTTCCATTATCATCTGCTGCAAATAAGCCGGGAATCGCTTCAGATACTGTTCATAAGGCAGGACGGCAACGGTCTCTGCGCCAAGAAAATTATTATTCCAGATGCCCAGAATAGCCATCAGCGCCGGCAGGTTGCGCTCGAAGGGAGCTGTGCGAAAGTGCTCATCCATCTGGTGTAAACCATCCAGCATCTTTCGGAAGTTTTCCGGGCCGATGGCCAGCATCGTCGAAAGGCCGATGGCAGAATCCATTGAATAGCGCCCGCCAACCCAGTCCCAGAACTCGAACATATTGGCGGTGTCGATACCGAACTTTGCCACTTCCGCCGCATTCGTGGAGACGGCCACAAAATGCTTTGCTACCGATTTCTCATCGCCGCCAAACCCCTTAAGCAGCCACTCGCGGGCGGTGCGGGCATTTGTCATTGTCTCTAACGTAGTAAATGTTTTTGAAGAAACGACAAAGACAGTTTGAGCAGGGTCAAGGTCATAAACAGCTTCAGCAAAATCAGCGCTATCGACGTTTGAAACAAAACGAAACGTCATTTTGCGGTCACTGTAAAATTTTAGCGCCTCGTAGGCCATTACAGGCCCAAGGTCTGAGCCACCGATGCCGATATTAACGACGCTGCGTATGGGCTTGCCTGTATGACCTTTACACTCGCCGCTTCGAACACGATTGCAAAAATCAGCCATCTTATCAAGCACGGAGTGCACCTGCGGCACAACATTTTTCCCATCTACGAAGATGGACACCCCCTTGGGGGCGCGAAGCGCCGTGTGCAGAACAGCGCGGTTTTCCGTAATATTTATCTTTTCACCTCGGAACATCGCGTCTATCCGCTCACGGAGTTTTGATTCCTCCGCAAGCTGAATAAGCAATTTCAGCGTCTCATCCGTTATGCGATTCTTCGAGTAATCCAGGTAAATGCCGACGGCCTCCAAGGTCATCCGCTCGCCCCGTTTAGGGTCATCTGCAAAAAGCTTACGCAAATGCACTCCGGTTATTTGCTTATAATGGGCTTTGAGGGCCTTCCAGGCCGCTCGTTTGGTCAGCGATGTAGCGCGTAATGTCATTCTTGTTTTCCTTCAGTTTTAATAATTTAACTGACTTTCTTAATCTTGGAATCGATTACTGTCATCAATTCATTCCATGATTTGGCGAACGACTCGACGCCTTCTTCCTGGAGCTGATTCGCCAATGCGTCAATATCGATACCTGCATTGACGAATTTCGCCAATACTTCCTCACAATCGCCGCCGTCTGCCGACAGAATTTCGCCGAGTTTACCATGATCGGCAAAAGCGATTAATGTTTTTTCCGGCATGGTGTTCACCGTGAAAGGCGCGGCAAGCTCTTTGATATAAAGAATATCTGATGCTTTTGGCGATTTTGTTCCTGTGCTGCCCCACAGCAGTCGCTGCGGACGGGCGCCGAAGTTATACGCTCGCATCCATCGCGGCGAAATAAGCAGATTATGGTATGCCTTGTACGTGCGTTTTGAAATTGCGATGCCAAGCTGGTTGTTCAATTCTTCAGGAACTTTCCCCGCCACCGCGCCATCCCAACGGCTAACGAAGACCGATGCGACCGAACCGACATCCGGCTTGAGTCCAGCGGCGATGCGCCGCTCGATGCCGCGCAAGAAGGCATCCGCCGCCGCGAGATATTGCTCCCGCGAAAAAAGAAGCGTCACGTTTATGGGAACGCCCGCGAAGATCGCTTCTTCGATGGCAGGCAGACCCTCTTTGGTACCAGGAATCTTGATAAAGACGTTTGGCCGCCCAGCTCTGGAATACAGTTCCTTGGCCGCCGCAATGCTGTCTGCTGTGTTATGGGCCAGTAGCGGCGACACCTCAAGCGACACCCAGCCGTCAACGCCGTTTGTCCTGTCAAAGATGGGTCGAAATGCGTCAGCGGCCTGTATAATGTCCTCCAGCGCGACATCGAAGAATAATTTCTCTCCCGATTTGCCTTCGCTGACTTTCTTACGAATAGAAACATCATAGGAGCTGCTGTTCTTGATGGCGTTGTTAAAAATAGTTGGATTTGAAGTAAGGCCGGTTACCGACAGCTCATTGATATAACGATTAAGTGTCCCGTTACCAAGCATATCACGGGTGATATGATCGAGCCAGATACTCTGGCCGAGGTCATGTAACATTTGAGTCGCTTTCATTGCGTCACCTCCTTACTAAATGGATTTGTGACATTACTCGACGAGGCCGCGAGTGTATTATTCACAATCTGCTGGGCCTCATCAACAATGGCATTCAGGTGCGACTGACCTTTGAAACTTTCGGCATAAATTTTGTAAATGTTTTCCGTGCCGGATGGCCGTGCTGCAAACCAGCCGCTGGATGTCACAACCTTTAAGCCGCCTATTGGCGCTGCGTTACCCGGAGCAGATGTCAATTTTGCCGTAATTGGCTCACCTGCCAGGTTTGATTCTTTGACTTCATTTGGCGATAGCTTCTGCAGTTTTGCTTTTTGTTCGGGTGTCGCCGGAGTATCTATTCGTGTGTAGTAAGGAACACCAAATTCAGCGGTAAGCTCGCGGTAGTGCTCACCCGGGTCTTTGCCGGTGCGGGCGATAATCTCAGCCGCCAGCAGAGCCATAATCAGACCATCCTTGTCGGTCGTCCACACAGTGCCATCATGCCGCAAGAAACTTGCGCCTGCACTCTCTTCACCGCCGAAGCAGTACGAGCCGTCAAAAAGCCCCGCAGTAAACCACTTAAAACCAACAGGAACCTCAGACAACCTGCGGCCAAGCTTGTTAACAACCCTGTCAATCATGCTGCTGCTGACCAGCGTCTTGCCGATGGCAGCGTTCGCGGGCCATTTGGGACGGTGTGTGAGCAGATAACGAATAGCCACAGCCAGGTAATGATTCGGATTCATCAAACCTGCCGAGGGTGTAACCACCCCATGCCTATCCGCATCAGGGTCGTTGGCAAAAGCAAGCTGATATTGGTCCTTGAGACCTACAAGTCGTGCCATTGCATATGGGCTGGAGCAATCCATGCGTATTTTACCGTCGT
This sequence comes from uncultured Pirellulales bacterium, assembly GCA_964387385.1. Lineage (GTDB taxonomy): Bacteria > Planctomycetota > Phycisphaerae > Sedimentisphaerales > Anaerobacaceae > Fen-1362. The sequence goes on along the minus strand of CAYLXJ010000067.1, from coordinate 2,662 downwards.
GATCGACCGTCATAAACGAAAAGGCAGGATCGATTTTCGCATTTACGACTGTTAAGTCAAGTTTGTAGGTCGATTCTATCAATTCCCAGTACGGCAGGGATGCGCCGCCGAGCGGGTCTGCACCCAGTTTAAGGTTGGCGGTGACTATTGCATCCATATCGACGACGCTTTGCAAGTCGTTAACATAAGGCCCAACCAAATCTTCCTGATGGATACTCGCGGATTTGATAGCCGCGGAAAACGGCATTCGTTTTATATCAGCGTTATTATTTCGCAGCAATTCATTGGCGCGGTTCTGAATCCACCGCGTCACATCACTGTCAGCCGGACCGCCGTTAGTAGGATTGTACTTCAATCCGCCGTCCTCAGGAGGATTATGCGACGGTGTTATCACAATCCCGTCGGCAAGATGCTCCCTTCGGCCTCGGTTATAGACAAGAATAGACCACGATATTGCCGGCGTCGGCGTAACGCCGTCATTTTGCTGGATGATAGTTTCAACATTATTGGCCGCTAAAACCTCAAGGGTGGTTCGCTGGGCCGGTCCTGATAATGCGTGGGTGTCCTTGCCCAGATACAGCGGGCCGTCGGTACTCTGACTGCGCCGGTAGTCGCAGATGGCCTGCGTTATCGCCAGAATATGCGCCTCGGTGAATGTGCCGTTCAGTGACGAACCGCGGTGTCCGCTGGTGCCGAAGCTGACCATTTGATTAATATCTTCCGTGTCAGGCCGATGTTCATAATACTCTCGCTCAAGGCGGGTTATGTCCACCAGTTTATCTGGGGGAGCCGCCTTGCCCGCGAGAGGGGAAATCGTCATACATTACACCTGTCCAAGCTTTTAGAACCTATCCCAAAACCTATGCAAAACCGCGTTTTTGATACTGATAACGTCGTTTTAGGGGGTTTTGGGATGGCTTGTAGTTAATCTCTACGCCTTTTCAGTATTTCTCCGGCACAAAATTTCGGCCTTTCAGCGTCGCCTGGTCGTCGTATTTCTTTTTATCAGAGCGTGGCGGGAGTTTCACCTTTTCGTGTTTTATTTTCTTATAGGGGATCAAGCTGAGAAGATGCGAGATACAGTTGAGCCGGGCGCGACTTTTGTCATCAGAGCGAACGATGTGCCACGGGGCATATTTAGTGTCGGTCGCCTCCAACATCCTGTCTCTCGCACGTGAATAGGCATACCAGCGAGCATACGACTCGATATCCATCGGGCTTAATTTCCATTGCCTCATCGGATCCTTAATACGCGCTTCAAAACGCCGCTGCTGTTCTTTCTGGCCAACCTCCATCCAGAACTTAATCAGGATAATGCCGCCCTGAACAACAAAGGCCTCAAATTTGGGGCAATTCTCGAGAAAACGTTTGTATTGTTTATCGGTGCAGAATCCCATTACATGCTCTACCCCGGCCCGGTTGTACCAGCTCCGGTCAAAAATGACGACCTCGCCCGCCGATGGAAAGTGCTGAAGGTAACGTTGGATATATAACTGTGACTTCTCCCGGTCGGATGGCGCCGGCAGTGCGACGAGGCGGAACACACGCGGGCTGACTCGCTCCGTGATTGCCTTGATTGTCCCCCCCTTGCCGGCGGCGTCACGGCCCTCAAACACGACAATCACTCGCAATCCCTTGTGCTTCACCCACTCCTGCAAAACGCATAACTCGGTCTGGAGTTTGCGCAGTTCCTTCATATACTTTTTGCGTTTCATCTTGGCTTTGGCTGTAACTTTCGGTTTCTCGGCCATACATATCTCCTTATTTCAAGTTAAGCTCTATAAAGCATCGCCGCAAATAACTGCGGCTTGCAATTATTCTACCGGACACGGCTGCACCTTCCAGATTTCGGAGGCATACTCGGCTATCGTGCGGTCGCTGGAAAATTTTCCTGAGCCGGCCACATTCAAAATGGCCTTGCAAGCCCATTTCTGCCGGTCGGCATACAAATCGCACAGCCGCTGGTCGGCTTCAAGATAAGATTTAAGGTCTGCCAGATGCATATAATGGTCACCCTGCGTCAGAAGCGTGTCTCGTAACGGAGCAAACACTCCCGGTTCGGAACGGCTGAAATAGTCGCAGAATATCATGTCCAGCGCCTCGCGTGTTTCCGGCTCGTTATCATAGTGCCATTGCGGCTTGTACCAGCCGCGGTTGTCCGCTACCTGCTGGGCAGTAAGACCAAACAGGAAAAAGTTTTCTTCGCCCGCTTCCTGCGCCATTTCGATAGTCGCGCCGTCGCGAGTCCCGATTGTTATTGCGCCGTTCATCATAAACTTCATGTTGCTCGTGCCGCTGGCTTCATAGCCGGCAGTCGAAATTTGGTTCGAAACATCAGAGGCAGGTATCAGCCGCTCCGCAAGTGAAACACAATATTCCGGCAGGAACAGAACCTTTAGTCGTCCGCGCACAGCCGGGTCGCCGTCGATTGTACCCGCCAGGTTGTTGATGAACTTGATAATGAGCTTGGCTAAATGGTAAGCCGGCGCCGCCTTGCCGGCAAAGAAAAATGTTCTCGGTTCTGTCTTAAGACGAGGATTTTTGCGCAGTCGATTATACAGCACTACGATGCGCAGCGCATTGAGCAGCTGCCGTTTGTATTCATGGATGCGCTTGACCTGACAATCGAAAATACTGTCCGCATCTGCCTTCTGACCGGTTG
>CAYLXJ010000066.1:0-9849 GCA_964387385.1 uncultured Pirellulales bacterium | reverse complement strand
AACGGCCTCAGGATGTTCGGCTTCGGAAAAGAAACAGGCCTCGATTTGCCGGGTGAAGCACCGGGGCTTCTCTGGCCGCCGCAAAAATGGACCGGCTACAGTGTTACTCGCATACCCTTCGGCCAGGAAATTACTGTTACGGCAATACAGCTTGTGCAGGCCTTTTGCATCCTCGCAAACGGAGGCCATGTCGTCAAACCCCACATCGTAAAAGCCGTCGTCGATAACGAGGGCAATATCGTTAAACTCACAAAGGCCGCACCGCCCGTCGGTTTTGTCGTTGACCCCAAAATCGCCAAATGGATTGTTACCGAGGCCCTGACAGGCGTCGTCAACGAGGGAACCGGCAAAAGAGCTAAACTCAAAAAATGGCAGGTCTTCGGAAAAACAGGCACCGCAAATATCGCTAAATCAGGCGAAAGGGGCTATTCCGAGGAAAATTACGTCGCCTCATTCATCGCAGGCGCTCCCGCCGAAGACCCCGCCGTCGTCGTCCTCGTCTCGATTCGCAGACCGGACAAGTCCTTAGGCAAGGGCTACACCGGCGGCGCAGTCGCTTCGCCCGTCGCAGGCAAAATCCTTGAAAAAACCCTCACCTACCTCGAAAACACCCGCCCCACCACCCTCCCCCGTACCTACCTCGCCGCGAAATGAAAAATAAACCTTACTTCATGGCTTTGCTGTTAATCGCTATTATCACTATCATCATCTTCAGCGGCCTTGATAAATTCTACGTGGCCGTCGCAGAATAAAACGTTGCTGCCCTCTCCGTGATGGTTTTCGTTCGTTAAAATCTCCAGCCCTCCCGATTGGTTCCAGCCATCCTGTGTCTCGAACAATAACATCGTGCCTCCCGAAGAGGTTGGTGTTGCGTCCGGATTAATAGCGTAGCTGCACCTGCCTGTCCGCGCTGCCGGGCAAACAAACAATTTTTCATTTTCACAATACGGCTTAAGTAAATCGCACCATTTGTCCGCAGAGGGAAACTGGTCATTGTTGTCTTCGGCGTATTGCATCATCGCAGCGCCGAGCTGTTTGAGATTGTTCGCACAAATCTGCCTTTGCGCCACAATGCGTGCTTTTGCCAGCGCAGGCATTAGAATTCCCATCATAAACCCCACAAAAGGCACCGCAACTATCGGGACTACTATGCCTGTAATGGCAAACCCCATCCCCTTGAGCCGGCCGTTACTTCTGGCAATCATAACAAGCGAGATAATGCCCAGGATAAACGCCAGCGGCGCCGTCAGGAAAAACGTGCAAAAACTAAGGATACCTAAAACCATCGCTACTATTGCCAGCCCGCTTGTTTTCGCAACCGGAACCGCTGCCCCAGTCGGCGAAGTTGCCAATAAACCGCCGCAGCTTCTGCAAAAATTCGCCCCCTCTGCATTTTCCACTCCGCATTTCGGACAAAACATAAATTTCCCCTTTCATCTTTTGTCATTCCCGCGTAAGCGGGAATCCAGATTTCATTATAAACCACTGGATACCTGCTTGTGCAGGTATGACAAGTCGCTTCTATTATTTCAAGTCAGTTACCAATATACCCCGCCTCGACGCAGAATTGCAAGATATCTCTTGCCAAAGGAGCGGCATCTGCAGAACCCTGCTGGCCGCCTTCGACGACTACCGCGATTGCTATTGTTCTTCCTGCTTTATCTTTTGCAAACCCTGCGAACCAGGCGTGCTCAGGCCTTTGAGTCGAGCCGGTCTTGCCGTAAACCCTAACGCCTCGTGCGGCAAAACCCGTAAGTGCCGTCGAGAATTCCCTGTAAGCCGTTCCGCCCCCCTCCTCGACCACCGCCCGCATTCCCTCGTAAACAACGGCCAACGTAGATGACGAGATTTTCAAATCGATTGCCTCCTGTTCAGTAGCGCAGGGGTCCGCGATAAGACGGGCAGAAAGATATACTCCTCCTCGCGCTATCGTCGCCATTGCGTTAGCCACCTGAACCGGCGTCGCCCTGAGGTTGCCGTGCCCTATTCCGAACCATCGCTTCTCCCCCGGCTCAAGCGCAGGCATCTGCTCGAAACTGGTTACCGGCTCATCCGGCCGGACATTCGAAATCCTTCCTGCGTATTGCCTGAAGTCCCGCAGTTCGGCCCACGGCCCTCGGCCCTCGAACAACGCATCGTCCGTGTCGAATGCCGAGGGCCGAACGCCGAGCGACGTCTTCCGCCCGTAGCCGAGCCGGTAAAGCCAGTTCTGCAAAACAACCGCGTCAATACGGTCGGCCAGACGCGAAAAATAAATATTGCAGCTTCCCTTAATCGCGTTGCGGGCGTTATTCGTCCATAAGGAATCGTGCCCCGCCCAGTTATTTCGCAGGTATATCCAGCAGCTCGGCCAGCCCTGCGGCGCCTTTTCCGCAGGACAACCAATCGTCTCACCTGACGAAATAACCCCTGATTCCAAACCCGCAATCAGAATCACTGGCTTTATGACCGAACCCGGAGGATATTCCTTGTATAACGCCCGATTGCGCAACGGCTCACACGGGTCATTTACAAGTTGGCCGAAGTTTGCCCGGGCGTAATTCAAATCGTAATCAGGCAGTGAAACCATCGCCAGGATTTCGCCCGTGTCCGCATCAAGCACAACCGCCGCCGTCGGCGATTTGCAATTGGGGTTAAAAACGCAGTCGCTTATGTGCTGTTCGATTCTTTTCTGTAACTCGATATCTATTGTTAGCCGGACGTCCTGCCCCAATTGCGCCTCAGTCCTGCTTATCAACTGCTTATCAATATCGTAAATAAATTCTCCCCTTCTTCCCCGCAGAATCGCTTCGCAAACGTATTCCACTCCGTCCTCCCGCCCGCAAACCTCATCCTCAAGATAGCTCGATAACCTGTCGCCGGCGAAAACCTCTTTGTCGTCCTGCTGAGGCGGCCCCACCCATCCGATTGTCTGCGATGCCGCACAACCAAAGGAATAAACACGCACGCTTCTGGCGATAATCTCAACACCATTGACGTTAAGAAATTCCACCCTCGCCGCGAATACATCGTCCTCGGTCTTCAATTCCACTACCGGCAGGACCTCTTCGGCCTCGGCTATGTCGTCAACTTTGTTAATCAGCAGAAGCCGCTCTCGCGGGTCGGGAAATCTTTTCTCGAAATCCGCAATCGCCTCAGTCAACGGAATATGACTCAAATTACGATTGTATTTTTCCAGCACCTCGACGCCCGGATTGTTCCTCGCCCAGGCGAAAAACGTCCTTAAATTCCAAATCCGGTCGTTGCTCTTCTGCAGCCGAAGAATTACGTCGCTTTTGGACATGCCGAACCCGACGCATTTATATATCAGCAGGTCCAAATCAGCTAATCGTGACGCAAATTCCCTCTCGATAGCGTTTGTGTCCTCTTCCGGATTTTTCGCTGCGGCCGCAAGCGCCATTGCCTGCCGGACACGCTCGTCCAGATACCGGCTTAGCTCATAATCTATCCCCACCCAGAACCTCGGCTCATCACACGCCAGCACCTCGCCTTTTCGGTCCAGAATCTTTCCCCGCAGCGTCCTGACCTGATGATGCGCTCCGCTCTGAACACGCAACTGAGCAACCTGCTCTCGGTAATACGAATTTGAAACAAGCTGCATTTCCGCCAGGCGCACTATGCACACGCCTAACATCACCGCGCAAATTACAACCAGAATTACAATTCGTCTGTTTACCATTATTTATGAGGCCTGCTTTTCACGCTAATTTTCCTGTCATTGCGAGCGCAGCGAAGCAATCTCTTCTTAAGAAACTTAAATCATCGATTTCTCTTTCGTCCCGCCCTTATACTCATCACCCAGTCCAGAAGCAAAAATAAAAATGGCCCGATTATCCCAGAGTAAATCGACGAGCCAGCCAGAGGCCCTAACCACGCCCGCCCGCCTGATAACGTCAGCAGCTGATACAATGCCCCCGCTCCGAAACATACTATAAAAACTGCTGCTGCCTCGTGGTCAACCCTCCTGATGGTAATGATGCGATGTATATACGCCAGAAACGTCCCGAACAGGCCGAAACTTATTATCCCCGGCCCCATCCGGAATCCCGTCGATATCACATCCAGCGCAAGGCCGACAGCGAATGAGCTTATAATCGCCTCCGTGGGATTGCATCGAATTGCGAAAAACACCATCAGTATCAAAAGCAGGTTCGGCGTAAAGTTGTACCGTGTTACTGCGATTTTATCTACAAGCCCCGCCTGCAGAACAGCCGTTATCAAAACAATAACCGCAAATCGCGGCCACCGCATATTAATCTCCTCTCCCCTATCCGCATCCCTAATAATAAATTATCAATAATCAATTCTTTGCGCCGGATTTTACTGCAGGGGCTTCTGGATTCATAACTATTACTGCCACGCTGTTCAGCTTCGCAATGTCGCACGTCGGCTTGACCGTTATGTCCCATAGCGTTGCATTCTTAGCGTCTCTGACGCACTTTTCCACAACCCCTGCCGCAATGCCGACGTCTATAAATCCCGGCTTTTTGCGAATTAGCACCGTATCGCCCGTTTTGATTTTATGTTTGACCGGCACCATTTTTATTTTTGCCAGCCCGTTGCCGCTTCCCTGCATCAGCATATTAACGCCGACGCCCGGAATGTTTACCTGCACTACCGACGAACTATCGCTCAAAAGCCGCACCCTCGCCGTCCGGCCTGCAAGTTCCGTTATCGTCCCGATTACACTGTTGTCGCCTATGACAAAAAAGTCCTTCTTCAGCCCGTCGTCGCTTCCCCTGTTTATGATAATCTCGCCCCTGGCCCCTTCCGCCGATGCTGTAATTACTTCCGCGGGTATCAGCTTCGCTCCCTCCAATCCACGCATCCTTGTGCGCAGGCCCGTCAACTGTTCAACAATCTCGTTTTTCTGTCGCAGCTCTTCCTCAAGATTTATAATGTGGTTTTGATACTGCCTTTCCTTCTGGCTGAAACCATCCGTCTGCCGTGAAACGGGCACCTCCGTCTTCGCTGAAAGCGGCGTGTTCCTGCCGATGCGTAACGGCCACTTGAACAATCTCGCGAACGTGAATTGAATGCTGCTTGATATCCCCTGCGGCAAAAAAAGCATTATCATCCCGCCCAGCATACACCAGGCGAATATCATCCTTCTTGACACCCTGTTCAGCTTCCCTGCCATATCCTATTTCCAATCCTGGAAAACTCTTAGGACGAACCGAGTTAGTGCTTAGTCGTCGCCGGCAAGGCGACGTTTGCTCACCATCCCGATTCACTGTGCTCCATCGTATCTTTCCAAAGCTCCAGATTTTCCAGGTAAACGCTCGTCCCGCGGGCCACAGCCGTCAGCGGGTCATCGACGCGAATGACCTTCAATCCCGTCGCGTTGGCTAACACCGTGTCCATCCCGCGCAATAGTGACCCGCCGCCGCAGATGTGAATTCCGTTCTCGATGAGGTCGGCCGCAAGCTCCGGCTCCGCCTTTTCAAGGGTCCTGGTTACTGCGTCTATTATCGCCGCTACCGGCTCTTTCAGTGCCTCGCGGATTTCCTCGCTCGTAATTACGATTTTCCGCGGCAAACCCGAAATAGTGTCACGCCCCGATGCCTCCATTGTCAGTTCTTCTTCCAGAGGCGCCGCTGACCCGATTTGTATCTTTATCTTCTCCGCTCTCGGCTCACCCACAAGCAGGTTATAAGTCCGCTTGAGATGATTGATTACCGCTTCATCCATATCGTCTCCGCCCACGCGAATCGATTCACACGTCGCAATGTCCGCCAGCGACATTATCGCTACTTCGGTCGTCCCCCCTCCTATATCGACAATCATTGACGCCGTAGGGTCCGTAATCGGCAGCCCCGCCCCGATACCGGCCGCCATCGGCTCATCGACCAGATATACCTTCCTTGCCCCCGCCCGCTCGGCGCTGTCGATTACCGCGCGGCGTTCAACCGCCGTGATTCCGCTCGGTACAGCTATTACAACGCGAGGCCTTATGAGCTTGCCTCTGCCGTGGACCTTGCGAATGAAATAATTCAGCATCGCCTCGGTAACTTCGAAATCGCTGATGACGCCGTCTTTGAGCGGCCTTATTGCGCTTATTGAGCCGGGGGTCTTGCCCAACATCTCGCGGGCGACAAGACCTACCGCCTCGCCGTTATTTAAAACTATATTGGTTCCCTTGCGGACTGCTACTACCGATGGTTCATTTAGGACGATGCCTTTGCCGCGGACGCACACGAGGGTTGAACAGGTACCCAGGTCGATACCCATATCCATACTGAACCAGCCCAATACCGAGTCCAAAAGCATCTATCGACTCCATTCTGTTCTCGAATACGCAGTTTACAAAAGCGTATTCTATCGCATCCCGCCTGCCGGCTCAATACTCTTTTTACGGAATTTTGAAAAGTGTCCCGTAGTCGAAATAGCACTTGTAGGCGACGTACGCCGCCGTGGCCAATACCACGCCGAACGCCAGCGCCAGTATGATTGTATAAAGATTGCTCGCTGCTGCCGGTTTGCCGCCTCGCATTTGAACTTCAGGACTCATTTGCCATCCTCGATAATCTAAAATCCGTCTTAAAGGTTCGTAGAGGCGTTGTCGCCCACTTTCGGTGCCTGCTGAACAAGCTCAAGCACTCCTACCGCCCTTTCCACATCCACGTCAACTATAAGAACATCGCATATAAACGCGTCTCCCCGCGTAACGTGGAATTTCATCCCTTCCCTTACGCCGTCCGCGCTGCCTAATGATACCGTCGCAAGCGAGCTCTTAAGGTCAACTTCGGTCAATCGCCCCTTAAGGTCTATCGCCCCTGTCTCGCTCCTCGCGGGCGTTGCTGCGCCTCTTTCAGGCGTAACCGGCGGGCTTACTACCGCTTCCCTGCCACCCGCCTGCAGCATCTTGTCCAAGCGGTTCTGAACGTCCGCCTTTTCTTCCGTCAGCCGGCGTTTGTCCGCCTCCAGCGATTCAAGCATCGCCATTTTTTCCATAAGCGCCGTGCTTGTCTGCTCAAGGTCCTTGCCGAGCTTTATCTGCTCTTCTTTGAGTTTCTTAACATCCTCGAGAGCGGCGTTTAGCGTCTGCGTATGCTTTTCCGTCGTCTGCTGGAAATCCTTTGTTATGCTCGCCCAGCTGTTGACCCTCTCCAGAAGTTCCGCCTTTTCCCTCTCGATGTTGCTCATCTTTGCCGACAGCTCATCGGCGCTTGCCTTGACCGCGGCAAGCTGTGCCTTCAGCGACTTCTCAAGCTCGTCCTTTTCCTGTATTTTCTCATTCAACTGCTTGTTCAAGCTGTCCGCATTTTCCTGCAGCGAGTCACGCTCGGACGAGATTTTGTTGTATTTAGTCCTGTAGCTGTCTGCGCTGGCGACGTATGTTACTACAATGCCGCAAAGGAAAATTGATGAGATTGTCAGCAACACTATCAATATCTTTGTGAGAGTACTCAAGGTTCGTTCCTTTCACCATTTTACCCACTTTGACTTCGACAAACTCAGTCGCGTCTCAGCGGCTTTACTAAATTAAATTTTGGATTATACCCCACCACACTTACTCTGTAAACACCCTTATTTTACGGTTTTTTTGCCTTTTGGTCAAGTTAATTTTGGCAATTTAGCCGATTTGTCGCCATTTTACCTATTCTCACAGTCCTATATTATCTCACTCTGAAACTTGTAAAATCGCTTTTGCAGCTGCAAAACTAACAATACGCGAATTGCTTTTTATTAGTTCAGGCAGATACTTTTTCAGTGTTTCAGTCCCGATTTGCCCTATCGCAGAGGCCGCGAGCGTCTGCAATCTGGCCTTTTCCTCCGCGTCTGCTGCCGCTGCCACATCCCGTTCGAGAGCGGCTATAACAACGCTCTCACCCGTCTTATCGCCCAACCTGCCTAATTGCTCCGCCGCCGCCAGACGCACCTCCGCCAAATCGTCTTTCAGCATCGTCAATATAGCATCTCTGGCCTGCGTGGTTCCCAGAGCCCCCATTGCTCCTACACCGAAAATTCTGTCGTCCGCGTATGCGCTTATCAATAACGCCCAAATCTTCTGGTAAATCCTCTCCTCGCCCAATCGGGCAATTGCCTCGATTGCATTGAGCCGGACACGCTCGTCCGATGCCTCGTCATTTAATATCCCGTAAAGTAATGGCAATACGCTTCTGTCGCCCGTCTTGCCTAATAAAAACGCGGCATTCGCCCGCACCCTCTGGTCGCTGCTTTTCGCCGCTATCTTAAGCTCCTGCGATGCCTTCTCATTATCAAGTTTACCGATAGCGTAACCGGCTGCAATTCTGACGTTCTCATCGTTGTCCTTAATGTGCCTGCCAAGGTCGTTTCTTGCCGGCTTATATCCCGCATCCCCTATTGCTACTGCCGCTGCAAACTGCACCGGCACAAACTCATCTGCCAATAGCCGCTGTATCGCGGGCATAAACTCAGACCTCTTCGTCGCTGCCGCCATTTCAATAGCTACAGCTCTGACCTGCGGATTTAAGTCGCTTAGCCCCTGCTGGATGATTCGTTTTGCCTGCGATTCAGGATTACCGTTTGTATTTCCGCCGGGTGTGCTTGTTTGCGTTACATTTGTCTCACAGCCGCAAATCAGCAAAAATATCGCCGCGGCCGCGAAAACAAAACAAGTTACAAAACTGCGTTCCCTCATCATTTATTTCCTCTCACCTTTATCCGCCCGAGGCGGAGTTTTTCTTATCACAAACCGTTCAATTAACATCGCTATTATGATTGCGCCAAAGCATAACTGGCAAGATAAATCCAGCCATCTGCCATATCTGCTGAAAACCGTCGTCCTCGAATCAACAGGCACTTCATCGGCAAACCATCCGGCAACACCCTGCCTCTCAAATGCCTTTCCCGGCAGATTTCCCTCCTTGAAACCATCCTTGACTTGCCCCAATGTATCAATCATACAACTGATTCCCGTATTGACGCTTCGCAATACCGCCAGCCGGTTCTCAATCGCCCGAAACGCACAAATAACCGTATGCTGGGCCAGTTCCGTGCTCGCCGATAACCGTCTATCCTTAAACCTGACAAACCACCCGTCATTACTGATATTGACAAGCCAGTCGTTCCGCTTATTCCCTTCCCTATCGAGCACAAATCGCCTCACAAGCCCGCCGACGGCGTCCTCATAGCAAATTATCGTGCCGAACCTGTATGTCTCGTTGCTGTCCGCTGTTTGCATTTCAAACGCCGTGAATTCCTTTCCGGGATCGATTGTGTAATCAAAATCATAAGGCGAAAACTTCAAAAACATCTTATGCACCGGCGGGATATTCGAAAACGGAATAAATTCCCCGAAAGGCACAAGGTGAATTTTATAATACTTCTGCGGTGACTGGCTGCCGTCGGGCCTGTACAAAAAAGCCGCGTTGAACTTTTCCGCCATTTCTATTTCGCCGCTTTCTGCGAACCTCGGGCTGCCCCCGTATGCCCCGACAAGAACGAAAGCCCCCTGTCCGGCGTGCTCTTTTATCGCCTTGTCAAAATTCTTGTACAAATGCTCCTCGTCGAGCAGTCCCAGAATTCTCGGCTCAAGTATTGCCTGCACCATCGTCTCAGGCCAGATAACAAGTTTCGCCCCAGCTCCTACGGCCTGCCTGCTCTGTTCCAAAAGTTCCTCGAGTATCTGCTCTTCCGCCGCGAACGACTGCTTTACCGACTGTGGCACGTTCGTCTGCACCGCCGCTATCATCGGCCCCGTAGTAATATATCTGTCCGCCTGCTCAATTCGCCACTCGCCGTAAATAATCGCGCCTATAACTGCTACCGTAGCTATTTGAATTGAGAAAATAACGACTCTTCTCCTGTTTTTTTCTGAATTCTTAATTCTAAATTCTAAATTGATTATCAATTCCGCGATCG
>CAYLXJ010000065.1:0-9856 GCA_964387385.1 uncultured Pirellulales bacterium | reverse complement strand
TAGGCACGGGGTCTATATAAAGCTCCATCGGGCCGGAAAAGCCGTAAAAAGTGGCCGCTGTATTTTCGTAAAGATAAAAATGAGCTACTGATGCATCTTTATACATTGTAACCTCGCTATTATTTCGCATCCAGAACCATCCCACACCTCCCCCTTCTGGCATAGTAACGGTTACATCATTATGCGTAATAAGCTCAGTGATCCAGAAATAATCTTTCCCAGAACCAATCTCATAATTGCCCTCCCACCATTCGACCGGAACTGCATAAGAATTTCCGACTAATCCGAGGAGTAAAAAAATCATAAACGAAGTTTTTGCTTGTAATTTGAACATAATAATGCCTTTCAAAAGGTAAGTTCCATAATTTTAGTTTACACAAAATTACACGAAAAATCAAGATGTTTTTTGATATTATCAAACCTTTCAACACCAAATTTATTACCTTAATTTGCTTATTATTCGTTCGGGTCTTGGCCGAAAATCAGCGGTTCTCTGGAGTATAACACCGGCTGACAATTGGGGTCGTAGGCGGCGCTTTCACCGTCAATTGAAACGGTTACCTCGCCGCTGTAATAACGGAATTTGAAATAGCCGATAGTGCCGTTTACAGTTCCTTCCCAGGAAACGCCATTGAGGACGACTAAGCCGGCTACAGGGTCGATATAGGGGTCGGAATTCCAGTCGTTGTCCCATCCGAAATTGTTACAGTCGGCCTCTTTCATCGCATCGGTTATTTCCGCGTTGCCGACAACGTCGATGCCCGTATTCATTGCAAAAAGGAGCGGGTCGCTGTGCAGATAAACTGTTATTTCTTCGCCGTATTGGGGCATCGTGTTGCCTTCGTAAACAAGCCATATACCGGCTGTCTCACCCTCTCCTGCTATAGATGAATCCTCCTGCTCATCAACCGGTTCATCGACGACAGTATCATCGTCGCCGGAAGGTTCTTCATCAGTAACTATGTCTGATGTCTCATCATCTGAAACGTTCAATTCGTCTGTTACGTCATTCGTAATTGAATCGCCTCCGGATTGACCATCGAGGATTTCATATAGAGGCGAACAGGGCGCAAGCCAAAGCCAGTCCTCACAGAACAATTCCAAATCGTATATATCAACGTCGTTGTCGTCACCGAGAGAAATAGCGGGATTATTTGTTGATTTCCAGGCCGATATGAATTGAGCAAAATCAAGGAAGTTTACAATCGAGTCGCCGTTATAATCGGCCTTTGGCGCAAACTCATCTGCGCCGATATCGGCCCGTTCCTCCGAATAACCGAAGATAACCCTGCATTGGCCGTCGATATCTGTTTCGTCCTCGTAACTGGTGCAAGGGTCGCCAACATCGATACACTCGGATTCGTATTTCAAATGAAAGTCATTTATGTCCGAGTTCCTGAAGCAGGGGTCGCAGTCGATATTGTCTGTCCCCGCAAAACCGCCTTCGATACAACAGTAAGATGCCTCTATGCCGTCGAGTCCCCTTACACTGTATATATTTTTTTCTACCGAGTCACCGTTTCCCCATATAATGTCATTTATAAGACAAGGATCACGTCCTAATGCGACATATATTCCGTAAGGAGCATTCCCAGCAATCGTATTATTACGGACAAACGGCGGCGAAATCGAGTTTTGCAAAAATAGGCCGGAATCTGTTACGTAATCTCCATTATGATATATCCAGTTATTCTTAATTATAATATTCTCACAATCATTTGTGTATATTCCGTTATTTTTGTTATCGTAAACTTTATTATTGTTGATTATAGGGACTGAAGCAGATGATACTACAATTCCATTATTGTTGTTTTTATAAATATTACAGTCGGTTATTGTAACATTAGAACTCGCGCAGTAAATGCCGCTACTGTTCTTATATATATTACAATCTGTTATCTCGACATAAGAGCAGAATGAGCAGTTTATTCCATCTCCTGTGTTATTTTCTATTAAGCAGTCGATTATAGTGGGGGATGAATAAGAGAAATAAATGCCATTGGCTCTTTGTCGCATAATAACACAATCTTCGACTAACATCTCTGTGTAGGTGCCCTGAAGTCCATAAGAATTATTATTATTGCCGTCAAAAATACAGTTTCTTACGTAAGGCCAAGAGGAGTGGTCTGAAAATATTCCCGAGCCGGCTGAGCCGTTTTCAAGGAACCTACAATCGGCGATATCGGGATAACTATAACTATCGGCAAATATGCCCCTTGAGCCATTTCCATTAAACTTACATCTTATAATGGACGGGTCTGAATAGCTTGTTATGTAAAGACCCGCATTTGAGGCCCCGGTGAAGGTGAAACCGTCTAAAACAAGGCCTGCGCCTATGTCGTCACAGGTAACTGCGTAACTGGCTTTTTCACCGCTTGGGCCGACACGTCCATCAAAGATTGTTTCATACACTGGATTGTTGAAGTCGCGCTGGTCGGGGCTTGTTTCGTTAACGTCTTTGCCCCCGAAATGACCTCTTATTGTGATATCCCCCGGCGGAATCAGGAAAGTTGACGTTTCATAATCAGGCCATTCGTAAGGCGGTTTATACGTCCCATTAGCAACCCATATTTCGCAAGTTCCCAAAAGTTCCGCTTCATACAGGGCATCTTCGAAATGAATGTATGCATTATCCCAGGAAGAGCCGTTATCAAGCCCTTCCGTCGCTTCCTTGTCAACGTATATAATGCCGGAACTATCCGATATTTCCGCACAATCCATAAGTGCCGGCTCCGAACGATAAACCGTATCGCCGACGCCTAATTGTCCTAAGAAATTTCTCCCCCAGCCCCATCCTCGGCCATCGGAGCTGACTGCCAAGTTAAAACCCATATTTGAGTAAGAAATTGAGGTAATGTTCTCCAAATAACCAGATTGTGTCTGCATTTCACCGTCGGGAACATAAAAGGGGCTTTGTCCGACTGTCCATACAAGGACCCGCCCATCGGCCGTCCTGGCCATCGAGCTGGCGTCCTCACTGGAATCAATTCCTGCACTGACTTCGACTATATTTTCAAGATAAGTCGTTCCCATTTGGCCCCCGGGAACTTTATATGCATTGCTGCTTGAAGTCCATTCCCAGACAAAGCCATTGGCGTCAACCGCTAAAGAGTGCGAGCAGCTTGCAATCTGAACTATATTTGATAACGGTTGACCGCCAAAACCGCTCGATGCCCTTACTTTTACCGGATAAGTCGGAGTGCTTGAGCCGTTTCCCCAGTGCCATACATGCCTATCGTTGTCCAATGCGATTGAATGTATTATTCCGGCATCGGCCTGTATAATATGGGCGATTTCGCCAAGATATACACCGTTTGTCTGAGGGTCATCGTCAAGAACAAGAACGGGAACGTCTCTTTGGGAAGTTGTACCGTCGCCGCATTGCCCGGAACCGTTGTTTCCCCAGGCATAAATATAACCGCTTGAATCGACCGCTAAAGAATGCGTCCCGCTTCTGCCGGCGGACACATAAACGATAAAATTAGTGTCGCTTAAATAACCAATATTATTGATGCCATGAACTTTTTGAGGAAATTCCCAGTCAATCTGATTTGTCCCGTTTCCAAGCTGTCCTTCGTAGTCCGTTCCCCAGGCGTACAATGTGCCGTTTATGTCTGCCGCCAAAGAGTGCATCCAGCCGGCGTCATAAGAGACAATATCTTTAAAATAACCAACGCCGTTTTCTCCTTTTACCAGTTTTAATGAGTTTGCGCCTGCGACACCGCTTCCCCTGCCTGACTGCTTAAAACCGTTGTCGCCGCAGGCAAATAAAGAATTATTGTCTGAAAGTGCTAAGGTATGCAGTTCACCGGCCGAGACACTTTCCAATTTGGCGCATACAACTGCTGCGTTAATGGAATTATTTACGAAAAGCAATTCAAGGAAAAGAACCAGGAACAACCGTGAGTGCTTCATTTTGAACCTCCTTCCAAAACGAAAGGTTATTAGTTTTTTACATCTTCACGAATAGATTTTTAAGCCATCTATATAATAAGTCCCTATCAGAGCCGTTTCGTTACAGTTATTTTTAAAAAATTTCCTTATCCTTAAAGTTAATTTGGGCAACTTTGGCAAGGTGGAAAGGGCCATAAGAAAGGGCGCCGCCCACAATGTCCTACTGGGGAACCGCCAAGTCCCTCCAAAGGCACGCAAGCGACACCCCATATCGGGGTGCCGAAATCTGCGTCCTTTGTTTTAAAAAGGCGGTTTTTAGTAGGAACGCCAAAATCAGCTAACTTTTATTCAATTATCATTTAACAGGATAAACTTCTTGTCCCCTGTTTGTCAAATAAATTCTTTCGATAATTTGGTAAAAACCTCTATCGCGAGCCGGTCCAGAGGTAAAGGACCTGTGGAACGGCAAGCTCGTATAGCGTCTTTTTATCAAAATTGACCGGGGTCTTGGCTTCCGCACCGAAAAAGTCCGACAATGTGAATTGCCTCTGGTATTCTATTACCTGTGCCTTTTCAATTTTGGCTAATGCCTTGACTTTTTCAATCGCGTCCTCAAGATAGCCGACGTCGTCTATGAGTTTCTGCGTGAGGGCTTCCTCGGCCCAATAAATTGAGCCGTCGGCAAGACGGTTCACGTCTTCCTCAGACAGTTCTTTTCTGCCGTCAGCGACGACTTTTCTGAAGCGCTGGTAAGCGGGAGTAATGATTCTTTCCTGCATATACTGCATCTGCTCATCGGTGGGCTTTTGAAAAGAGCTTGGCCAGTCCTTTTTTTCGCCTGCCTTGACAATGATGGGCTGTATCCCCAGTTTCTCCTCCAAAAGCTGCTGGAGGACGAGGTAACCCATAATCACGCCTATTGAGCCGGTTACAGTTGTGGGTTCGGCGATAATCTCATCGCAGGCGACCGATGCGTAATAGCCGCCCGAAGCAGCAACCCCCTGCATAAACGCGACAACCGGCTTTTTCTTTTCGCTGCGGTATTTGAGAATCTCGTTATAAATCTGGTCGCTGCCTGACAGCGTACCGCCGGGGGAATTGACGCGGACAATCAGACCCTTAACGCGCTTGTCTTCGCCTGCTGTTTTTAGCTGGCGATAAACGTTTTCCGCCTGCTGGTCGTCGATGATGCCGTCTATCGAGATTATGGCTATCCTTGAGGTCTGAGGACCTTTTTTGACGGTCTCCTCGATAAACTTCTTCTCTGTGCCTCCGGCGGCGAACAAAATGACCATGGCGATAAAAATTATAAAAAAGCCGAAATTCGCCAGGACGGACATTCCCGTGATTATCCCCCAAAGAATCTTCCAGCCGCCTCCCTTTTTGGCCGGCCCACCTGCCGGCGTTGCAGGCGGAACACCAAACTGCTGTGTTTGCTCATTAGGATTTGTGAAGTCCATAAAAATCCCTTTCCGATTATTTTCGTTTTATTCGTTAAAGTTGATTACAAAGCCGTTAACTGTTACAATTATCAATTTAGAACGTGAGATAAACAAGTATAAACTGATAAGCGTCATAAATATTTTATCTAACGTCCTGAATCAGTAATCAATAAGCAATAACAAATTATTACAAAAAGGATTGACACGTGGCAGGCAAAAAAGGATTTACTCACCTTCATCTTCACAGCCAGTACTCCCTTTTGGATGGAGCCATAACCTTTGAAAAGCTTTTTGAACGGTGCAAAGACCTCGGTATGGATTCGGCCGCAGTAACCGACCACGGCAATATGTTCGGCGTTATCGAGTTTTACACCAAGGCGCTCGCATCGCATATCAAGCCCATAATCGGTATTGAGGCCTATATCGCACCCGGAAGCCGGCACGACCGCGCAAAGACCTCAATCAGCGACGCTGCTTATCATCTTTTGCTTTTAGCGGAAAACAATACCGGCTATCGAAACCTTTTGAAATTAGCGAGCATCGGCTATCAGGAGGGTTTTTACTATCGGCCCCGAATTGATAAGGCAATTTTAGCTGAACTCAACGAGGGTTTGATAGCTGCGTCGGCCTGCCCTAAAGGCGAGCTGTCGGTGCAAATAGCAGGCGGCGATATAAAAGCGGCGCAGGCGGTCGCCGAGGGCTATCTTAAAATTTTCGGCCCCGAAAGATACTTCGTTGAAATTCAGAGCCATCAGGGCGACGACCCGAATGTAACAAAATCGCTTGTTGATTTGGCAAACAGGATGGGCATCGGCTTAATCGCTACAAATGACGTGCATTTTCTTGAGGAAGACGACCACGAGGCGCATAATTGCCTGTGTGCGATAAACCTGAGCAAAAAGGCGACCGACCCCGACCGGCTGATTTATCCCAAAGACGTGTTTTTCAAAAGCCCTGAACAGATGAGAGAGCTTTTCGCGGATTGGCCCGAGGCCTGCGATAATACTCTGAAAATTGCCGAACGCTGCAACGTCGAAATCGACCTTAAAACACGCCGCGCGCCGAGATTCACGCCTGAAGACGGCTCAACACCGGAGAAATTCCTGACAAAACTCGTTTTTGACAGGGCAAAGCAAATATACGGCCAAATCGACGACAAAATCAAGGAACGTTTAGACAGGGAGCTTAACGTCATCGAATCGAAGGGCTTTGCAAGTTATTTCCTGATTGTCTGGGATTTCTGCAATTATGCTCACAGTCAGAATATTCCCGTCGGAGCAAGAGGAAGCGCTGTTGGAACATTAGTCGGCTATTGCCTCGGCCTGTGCGACGTTGACCCGCTGAAGTACGACCTGCTGTTCGAACGATTTATGGACCCTCAGCGAAACGAGATGCCTGATATCGATATCGACATCTGCCAGGTTGGAAGGGGCAAAATCATCGACTACGTCCGGCAAAAATACGGCCACGTCGCTCAAATCATAACCTTCGGCACAATGAAGGCGAGGGCCGTAATACGCGATATATGCAGGGTGTTAGACGTGCCGTTAGCCGAGGCCGACCGGCTGGCGAAACTCGTGCCCGAATCGCTGAATATGACCCTCGATATTGCGTTAAAGACCGAACCGCAGTTAAAAGATGCATACGATAAAAATCCGGTAACAAAAAAGGTTATCGACATAAGCAAAAAACTTGAGGGCCTTGCCCGTCACGCCTCGGTCCATGCGGCAGGCGTCGTGATTGCCGATGAGCCGCTTACTAATTTCGTCCCGCTTTACAAGCCCCCCGGCACTGAAGACATCGTTACGCAATTCGAAGGCCCAATGGTTGAAAAAGCAGGCCTGTTAAAGATGGACTTCCTCGGCCTCAAGACGCTCAGCGTCCTCGAACGCTCGAGGCAGCTTGTCAAGCAGATTCATAATCGCGATATAGACCTCGAAAAAATCGACCTGGCGGACCCGAAGGTCTTTGCGCTTTTCGCCGCGGGAAAAACCAAGGGGGTATTCCAGTTCGAATCGGGCGGTATGCAGGAACTGCTGATGAAAATGAAGCCCGACAGGGTGCAGGACCTCATCGCGGCGAACGCACTTTACCGTCCCGGCCCGATGACGCTCATCCCCGACTACAACGACCGCAAACACGGCTCGAAGTGGTCGCTGCCACATCCGATTATGAAAGACGTCTTAGACGAGACATACGGCATTATGGTATATCAGGAACAGGTAATGGAAATATGCAACCGCCTGGGCGATATACCGCTGCGAGAGGCATATACGCTGATTAAGGCCATAAGCAAGAAACAGGCAAAAACAATCGCCAAGGAAAAAGAGCGTTTTATCGGGGGCTGCACCAAAAAAGGACTAAAAAGCCAGCAGGCGGAGCAGATTTTCGAGCTTATCGAGCGGTTCGCCGGCTACGGCTTCAATAAAAGCCACTCGACACGCTACGCCATAATTGCCTATCAGACCGCATATATGAAAACATACTGGCCGGTCGAATATATGGCAGCTCTGCTGACCTATGAAATGGGCGACACTGACAAGGTCGTCGAATACATTACCGAATGCAACGATATGGGTATCGAGGTTACCGCGCCGGACATAAATGAAAGCGGCGTCGATTTCACGCCCTTGTATAAAGAAAACGACGGGAAAAAAGGTATGATTCGCTTCGGCCTTGCGGCAGTTAAGGGTGTCGGCGAAAAGGCGGTTGAGCAAATCATCGCCGCACGTGAAAAACTCGGCCGGTTCCAGTCCCTGTTCCACTTCTGCGAAAACGTTGACATGCGAGCCGCAAACAAGCAGGTAATGGAATCGTTGATAAAAGCAGGAGCGTTCGACCGCCTGGGCGGCAGCAGGCCGCAAATGATGGCGGGGCTTGAAATCGCTATGGAACACGGGGCCGACACGCAGACCGACCGTCTCAACGGCCAGATGCGGTTTTTCGGCCAGACCGCCGAACCCGACTACTCGCAAGACCAAAATCGCCTCCCTTACGCCGACCCCTGGCCTGAGCAAATGATGCTGATGTATGAAAAAGAGGTCCTCGGCTTTTACGTTACGAGCAATCCGTTGAGCCACTGCGCCGAAACCATAAATATTTTCTCGAATATCAATACCGCCCAGATTGCCGAGACCTCGCAGGAAAGGGAAGTAACAATCGGCGGCCTTGTCTCTAAAATCCGCTACAACCTCACAAAATCAGGCAAGAATCCCGGCTCAAAAATGGCTGTTTTTACGCTTCTCGACCTTCAGGGACAGGTTGACGTCGTTCTTTTCCCCAATACGCTGAATCAGTACACTAATCTTTTGGCAAACGACAAAATCATTTTCGTCAAAGGCCGGCTGGATTTCAGAAGGGAAAAGCCCAACGTCATCGCCTCCGAAATAATCCCCTTAGACGAGGCGACCGACAAATTAGCCGGCAAGGTCCGAATCAACCTTGACGCGCAGGAAATCACCAAAGAAAAAGTCGCCCAGATCAAGACAATCTGCCAGCACCACAGGGGCAAATCCGCCGTTTACGTCGCCATCAGGACCGACAAAGGCCGCGTTTTCGCCGCCGCCGACAGACAACTCAGCGTCAATCCCGACCCCGAATTCTGCCGAAAAATACGTAATCTCGTCGGCCACGAAAACTTACAATTAACCCGATAATCAGTTAAAATTAGATTTTATGGACTATATCCCTCGTGACACGACGCTGGATGCTCACAAAAAACAGGTTGAAATCCTGCGTAAATTATCTCCGGAGCGTAAGGCGCTTCTGGCAATGGAACTAACCGATAATATAAGGCAAATTGCCGTCGAAGGAATCCGAACAAGGCATCCTGAATTTAATGAAAAGCAAGTAATGAGAGAATTGCTTCGGCTTATAATCGGGGACGAACTTTTTAAAAAAATCGCCGCGGCAAAAGGTTTCAAATAGATGCTTACGCAAAATGATTTCATAAATAATATCGTGGAGAAATTGCGGCAGGCAGGTATCGAATATGTAATCTGTGGATCAACGGCGGCGTCTTTTTACGGTTTAATACGCACGACACAAGACACCGATATTATTATCAATCCGACAATCGAACAATTAAAAAAATTCGTAGAACTGCTCGACAGGAACTATTATGTGAGCAATGAAACAGCTTTTGAGGCATTAAAAACAGGGACAATGTTCAACATCATCGATATTGAAAATGCTTTCAAAGCTGACTTGATAATCAAAAAACCATCGGCTTATGCCGCTGAGGAATTTCGCAGAAAAAGAAAAGAAAAATTACTCGATAAACAGGTTTATATCCTCTCGCCGGAGGACTCAATCCTGAGCAAGCTCGTATGGGCAAAACAAAGCCGTTCTGAAATGCAGTATCGTGACGTTATGACAATCCTCGAAGCCAAAGCAGGTCTGCTTGATATGAAATACTTGAACAAATGGGCAAAAATTCTCGACGTCGAAGACGATTTGAACAAATGCCTTACGCAAATACAGAAGCTTTTATAAAAGCTAATGAATTTAATGCAGATAAA
>CAYLXJ010000064.1:2646-9858 GCA_964387385.1 uncultured Pirellulales bacterium | reverse complement strand
GGCGAAATCGCGGAAAAAACGATTCGGATACCGCCCCGGCTCAGTGGTGGTTTGCGGCTGTAATGGGTTTTCTGGCGGGGTTTACGACGATGATGGCAAACGCGGCCGGTCCTGTGATGATAGTGTATCTGTTGGCGATGCGCCTGCCGAAAATCGAATTCGTCGGCACGAGTGCGTGGTTTTTCTTTATCGTCAACTGGCTGAAAGTGCCTTTCAGTGTGCATCTCGGCTTAATCACGGCCGAGTCAATAAAATTAGACCTGCTTATGCTCCCTTTTGTAATCATTGGCGCGGTATTAGGGATATATGCTTTGAAAAAGATGCCCCAGAGAGTATTCGAAATAATAATTCAGGTTCTTGCGGCGATAGCGGCGATTAAGCTTTTGTTGCCTACGGCAAATTGATTTGCAAAAAAACCATTTTAAGGTGATTATTTAGAGCAGTTTTAATGTTTAGCTTCAAAAATATGAACATTAACCAAAGGCAAATTGTAAGAGAGCGGATGTATGAATCTTGTATATATTGACGAGTCGGGAAATACAGGAATAAACCTGCGTGATACTCAGCAGCCCGTATTTTTGCTCGCAGCAATGGTATTGCCTGAAACAAAATGGTTTTTAATGGAACAGAAGTTTTTTGAAATCGCAGAAAAATACTTAAGAAAAAAACTGTCCTACCCCTTCGAAATTCACGCGGCGGACCTGAAAGCCCGTCGAGAGATTTTTAAAGATATTCCTCTGAAAGAGTGCCTGTCATTCAGGGATGAGATGATACAGTTACTTTTGGACAACGAAATTGCGATTATTTACAGGAGAATCATAAAGACCAGGTTTGAAGCATTTTGCAATGAGAATTATGGGCCGGGAATTAAAGTTGACCCTTATGTGATGGCATTGCCGTTCGTTTGCATTGAGGTTGACCATTGGCTAAAACGCAAGAGTCCCAATGAACTGGGCTTATTTATTTTCGATGAAACAAAAGAAAATCTTGAATATGTCGAACGTTCCCTTCGGACGCTTCGGCTGGATGCAGCTTCGACTTTAAAAACAACAAATATCGTGGAAAAGGGCTTTTTCGTTGATTCGGCCAAGAGTTATGCTTTGCAACTAATTGACCTGGCGGCATATTATATTCGCAAATTCGAGGAGAGCAGGTTAAATCTTAAAGTAAGCGAGCTTGACAGACAGGCATTCGGAAGAATCCAACGATTGGTTTCAAAGAGTATGGGTTCAAAAACAGAAGAAATCCTTGAATGGGTGAAAGCGCACTGCCTAAAACAAAAGTAGCGGCTGTCCCCGAAGGGCGGGTCGCCATAAAGGCGGCCTCTAACAGTCGCTATATATATTATCGTTAAAGAACACCTAGAGGTCAAGAAAAAAAAGAAATTTTTTAACAATGAAAGAGACCTTAGCCAGTAAGCGGAAGCGAATGGTTGAAAATGACCTGAAAAACAGGGGTATTACCGAGGCGGGGCTGCTTGGCGCGATGTATCGGCTGGCAAGGGAGGAGTTTGTGCCGGAATCGTACTGTTCGCAGGCCTACGCGGATTGCCCGCTGCCGATAGGGATGGGCCAGACGATTTCACAGCCTTATATCGTAGCCCTTATGACGCAGGAGCTTCGGCTCAATAACTTTTGCGAGGTTCTCGAGGTCGGCACGGGCTGCGGCTATCAAACGGCCATTCTGGCGGCGCTTGCCAAACGCGTCTATACAATTGAGCGGTTCGCCGAGCTATCGGCCAAGGCACAGGCGGTTTTAGGCCGGTTGGGGTTTGCCAACGTCGAGTTTTACATCGGCGACGGCAGTATGGGTTGGCCTCAGAAGAAAATGTTTGACAGAATCATCGTTACGGCAGCGGTGCCGAAGATACCGCAATCACTGATTGACCAGCTTGGCGCAGGAGGCCTGCTCGTCGCACCTGTCGGCTCAAGCGGCTCGCAGAAGCTGGTCGTCGGGACGAAAAAGCAGGATAAACTTAGTGAACGGACGGTGTGCGGAGTCAGGTTCGTTAAACTCATCGGCCAGTACGCATTCAAGGAGTAGGCACTTTGTTATGGAATCAACGGTTTCAAAACGAACCGGAGAAATTGAGCTTTCGATGCCGGTGCAGTACTTGAAGGGAGTCGGGCCGGCAAGGGCGCAAACGTTCGCTAAGCTGGGAGTCAATACAGTCGGGGATTTATTGGAATATTACCCGCGTGACTGGGTCTTTGCGCCCGAGCCGGTAAAAATAAATCAATTGAAAGCGGGTGAAATGGCGGCAGTTATCGGGCTGATTGAATCGACTGATTATCAGCCATATCGCAGGCAGCCGATTTTCGAGGCGACGGTAAGCGACGATACGGGTATCTGCCGGATAATCTGGTTTCACGGGGGGTATCTGCGCGACAAGTTGCAGCCGGGGCAGGTGATTATGGCCTGGGGCAAAGTTAATGAATATAAACATCAGCTTCAATTGGCAAACCCCAAGTTTTGCATAGTTGAGGAAGAAAAGGCAGTCAAAGGATTTGACCCCTTTTTCTTCAATGGAGGTGTATATTCGGGAGCGGCGGGGCTATCGAGCGGGCAGATAAAAAAAATCATCAGACCCGTGCTGGACGGCATCGGGGGGCTTGTCGGAGAATTTTACGAAGATGAGTTTCTCAAAAAAGCAGAGTTAATAGGCCGAAAGGAAGCGTTCCGCTGGATACATTTGCCGCCTGATGAGGACAAACTGGCAAAAGCGCAGCGACGCCTGAAATTCGACGAGCTTTTTCTGATGCAATTGGGCCTGGCAATTCGCCGGCACAGGCACGAGCGGTACGCTGATGCCGTAGCGATGACATATTCGGAGGAAATCGACCGCCGGATTCGCAGGCGTTTCCCGTTTTTGCTTACGGAGGACCAGGACAAGACCATCGCCGAAATCGTGGCCGATATGCGGAAAACGACGCCGATGAACCGGCTTTTGCAGGGCGACGTCGGCTCTGGCAAAACGGTAGTTGCGCTTTACGCGGCGTTATTGGCTGTCGCAAATAAAACGCAGGTTGCGATTATGGCGCCGACGGAGATACTCGCAAATCAGCATTTTATAAGTATCGAGCGGTATCTGCGTAATAGTGCCGTAAAACGCGTGTTGATTACGGGCGGCCTGACGGGCCAAAAAAGACAGGAAATTCTGCAGGAAATAAAAGCTGGCGAAATTGATATTGTCGTGGGAACGGTAGCGCTATTGGAAAAGGATATTGAATTTAAAAAACTGGGGCTTGTTGTTATCGATGAGCAGCACAAGTTCGGCGTTCACCAGCGGGCGGGCCTGCGAAAAGAAGGGACGCCTCATTGTCTTGTTATGACGGCTACTCCCATCCCGCGGACTCTGGCGATGACGGTCTTCGGGGATTTGGACGTGTCGATAATAGGCAGGAGCCCGCCTGGCAGAGGCGACGTCGTTACCCGGCTGGTCTCGCCCGAGGACAGGATTAAGGCATACGAATTTATAAGGCAGCGCCTGCGCGCGGGCAACCAGGCATATTTTGTATATCCCCGGATAACCGGCGTCGAGGAAGAAGGCGACATAAAAGCGGCAACCGACGGTTGGAGAGAATTATCGAAGGTCTTCAGCGAGTTCAAAGTCGAGCTTTTGCATGGGCGAATGAATTCAGAAACTAAACAGCGGGTAATGACTGATTTTCGCAAAGGTAAAATAAAGGTCCTCGTAGCGACGGTAGTTGTGGAAGTCGGCGTGGATATCCCCAACGCGACGATAATGGTTATCGAAGGCGCGGATAAATTTGGCCTGGCGCAACTGCATCAATTGAGGGGGCGGGTAGGCAGGGGCGAGGCCAAATCATACTGCTTTTTATTTGCCGACGCGGACAGGATAAATTTGCAGGAGTCAGGCAACGAGGCGGCAAGAAGCCGGCTTGAAATGATGGAAAGAAGCAGCGACGGTTTCGAAATCGCAGAGCACGACTTGAAATTGCGAGGGCCAGGCGAACTATTCAGCACCCGCCAGCACGGTCTGCCCGATTTGAAAATCGCCAATATCGTCGAGGACTACGATTTACTTGTAATGGCCAGACGCAGTGCATTCGAGCTTGTATCGGCAGACGCAATGCTGACCGGCCCCCGTCACCGCAACATCAGGCAGGCGCTTCTGACAAAATTCGGCGAGTCACTGGGGCTTGCCGATATCGCGTAAACGGCACGAGGGACTATTGAATCCGCTGGCGATTGGCCGATAAATATGTAAAATACCGCGATTGTCCTATGCGCATCGCATATAAAAATAAGCCGTTCGAGATGTTCCTGATTGTTGTCAATATCGCCACAGCGGGCGTGGTTGCCGCTTCGTTTGTTCTTTTGTTCGGACTTAAAAGGCAGATTTTCCCCGCGACCCTTCTTTACGCGGCACAGTATGCGGCGCTTTTTGTTTTTGTCGCGGAGAAGGTATTTCGCTTTTTCAACGCCGTTTCGGGCCGGGAATTCCTGCGTGCCAACTGGTATGAGGCGCCGCTTCTGGCTGCTCTTTCAATTGCGCTCGCCGCGACCGGGGGCCGCGATGACGCCGCAGCGATTCGGCACACAGCCGTCGGTGTTTATCTTGTCCTGCAGGTGATTATAAAGGTCTGCAGGACCACGATTGACCTTGCCTCGTCAGGTAAAAATCCCACGCGCACCCTGATTGCCAGTTTCGTTGTCCTGATACTGTCCGGCACGGTGGTGCTGATGCTGCCGCGTTCAGCGGCGGATGAACGGGTCGGCTTTGTCGATGCGCTGTTTACAGCCACAAGCGCGACCTGCGTTACCGGGCTGGTCGTCAAGGACGTCGGCAATGATTTCACGCTGATGGGCCAGTTGACAATTCTGACGCTGATTCAGTTGGGAGGCCTTGGAATAGTCATATTCGGCGCGGTCTTCGCGATGCTTTTGGGCCAGGCGCTGGGGCTTCGCGAATCGGCCGCGATGCAGGACATACTCAGCGACCAGATGCTTGGCCGGATAAGCAGAATGATTGCTTTTATTTTTATAACCACAATTGCGGTTGAAGCAATCGGCGCCGTCAGCTTGTTCGGTATGTGGGACAATGTTGAGGGCAGAATCACCAGCATTCAACAACAATGGTACTGCAGCATATTTCATTCGATAAGCGCTTTTTGCAACGCCGGCTTCGGCCTTTTCAGCGACAGCTTAATCGGCTACGCGCATAGCTGGCAGGTTTACTGGGTTATATGTCCCTTGATAATTTTAGGTGGTCTTGGTTTCGGCGTCTTTTACAACATCGCCGGGGTTTTCGCCGACAGGGCATCGCAATTTCTCAAAATATTTGTCGGCACTGCTGCATCATTTGACCGTGAGATTCCCAGAAGATTGCAGCTTCAAAGCCGGCTTGTGCTTGTAATGACATTGTGTCTGATAGTGTCGGGAATGCTGTTGATTTTGATTTTTGAGCGTCTTGTCGGCAGCGCCGGATGGGACCTCGGCGGGGCGTTTTTTCAGTCGGTAACCGCCAGGACAGCCGGCTTTAATACAGTCGATATAGGGGCGTTGTCGGCACCGACAAAACTGATTTTGATTTTACTTATGTTAATCGGGGGGTCACCCGGCGGCACGGCAGGAGGTATTAAAACCGTTACCTTGGCAGTGGTAATAATGGCCGCTGTCGCTACGCTGAACAAACGTAGCGAGGTCCACGCCTTCAGGCGTTCGCTGAACCTCCTTATTGTCCGGCGGGCGGTTACTGTAGCGCTGCTTTTCCTGCTGATTTTGTTAGTCGCGGGCCTTGTTTTGTCCGTTACGGAAAGAAACAGCCCCAGCGCTCCGGGACTGATGGAAATTATGTTCGAAACGGCCTCGGCGTTGGGGACGGTGGGCCTTTCAACGGGCCTGACGCCGGCTTTGACAACGGCCGGAAAGCTTATTATCATTATAGTGATGTTTGTCGGCCGGCTTGGGCCGCTTACGCTGCTTGCCTCACTGACTTTTAACCTCAAGCCCGCTCGGTATAGCTATCCGGAAGAAGTGGTTATTGTCGGCTGACGATTTCAGTGTTGACCAGGAGTAAGTTCTTGTCGTATATATAGTTATGATATAGGAGAAGAAAGCGTGAGACGTTTCGCGATAATAGGATTAGGCCGTTTCGGCCAGAAGTTGGCATTCGATTTGGCTGCAGCGGGCGCCGAAGTAATCGCCATTGACAAGGACAAGGACGAGGTCGAGGCGCTGCGAGACCAGGTGAGTTGTGCCGTCCGGCTCGACAGTACCGATGAGGAGGCCTTGCGTGCACAGGATGTTGACAAGGTGGACGTGGCTGTCGTCAGTATTGGACAGGCGCATGGGCAGGGTTTTGAGGCGGCTATCCTGACTGTCGTAAATCTCAAACAGCTTGGGGTCCCAGTGATTTACACAAGGGCAGAAGATCTCATCGCAGGTCAGGTTTTTTCAAAAATAGGCGCAACGGGCGTAATTTATCCGGAACTGGAATCGGCTTCCAGATGGGCCGACAAGCTACTGACGCCGCATATCGAGGACAGAATCGATTTTGCCCCCGGTTACAGCTTGGCTACCGTTAGCGCTCCCCCCAGCTTTCACGGCAAAACAGTTCTCGATTTGCAGCTCCGCCAGAAATACAACGTCAACCTCGTGGCGATAAAACGGGGCGAGCACGAGTGGGCGAAAAAGGACAAGACAAAAGAGCAGATAATCAACGTCCCTATGCCCGACACGGTAATCTACGAGGACGATACCCTGATTATAGCCGGCTCGGACGCCGACCTCGCCAAGCTCCCGCAGGAATAACTTCTGCATTTCGAATCGCCCGGGCACTCTAAAAACAGATGATTGAATTTTGGGGATACGATGTTTCGAGATTTGTCTGGTTTTATGCCTCCGGCGATTCATTTTTCCCCGGCGCAGGCCTGCTCATTACCGCCCTGGTTCTCGGCGGATTAAAAAAACACGTCGCTGTTTTCATATCTTATATTCTGCTGTTCATTGCGATCATTTTAATAACCCTGTCTGCGACGCCGCTTCCCTTGTGGTTTTATTCGATATGGGCAATAAGCGTCTTATGTAATTTTTTTCAGCCGGCGCATAAAATCCCTGTAAAAAGGATACTGCGCTTCGCATCAATCGGGTTTTGTGTCATAGCGGTATTGATTGAGCTGCCTTTTCACTTTCAGCCGGATTTGAAAAAGGGCGATTTTAATTGTTTGTATATCATAGGCGATTCGA
>CAYLXJ010000064.1:0-2636 GCA_964387385.1 uncultured Pirellulales bacterium | reverse complement strand
AGGGGCAAAAGATGAGAAACCCTGGCCTGCGGTTTTTCGCGATGAATTTGACATCAATGTGATTGATTTGTCATTTGGCGGCGCGACTGTAAATTCGGCATCGAGTCAGATTCAGCAGATTAGCCGTTCCAATGCCATTGTTTTTATTGAGATAGGCGGCAACGACCTTTTTGAAAGAACGCCTTACAATCTTTTCGAAGAAGGCCTGTCGCAGATTCTTAAAAAGGCGACGAAATCAGGACGCCTCGCAGTAATGCTTGAACTGCCTTTGCGCCCGCAGGATATTCAATACGGCAGGATTCAGAGACGATTGGCCAAAAAATATGGCGTCGTTTTAGTGCCAAAACATTTTTTCGCACGTATTTTCGCGACAAAAGGTGCGACCGTTGATTTGGTCCATTTATCTCCCGTCGGCCACCGGCTTATGGCCGAACGGGTCTGGAATTTATTGAAGGATTCTCTCGGACCTTAAAGAGTAAAAAGACCGTAGTATTGGTTTCAACTCTTTCTGTATTTTCGCAGCAGGTCGAGAAGGTTTTGAATATCGAGAGCCGGGGAGAACGATTTATAAGTTTCGATACACGTCTTTGCGGTGAGCTACTCGGACAACGAAAACAACGAGTATTTTTTCTCTGATTGTGTAAACGATTCTGTAATTTCTTGAAGTGATGCGGTACAGGTCTTTATAGCCCTTTAGTTTTTTACAACCGGATGGATATGGATTTTCAGCAAGCGACCTGATATTGCTCATAATCTGTCGCTGGATGTGACTGTCCTGATTGCGGATAAATCTTGCGGCGTCCTCTGCTACTTTAACTTGATACATCCGTGATTATAACCCTAATTGTTTTTTAAGAGCTTCGAGGGAAATAAATTTGCCCTTCTTAAGGGCCTTTTTGGCTTCTTCGACGTCTATCTTGTCTTCCAGCGCCTCAATCATCTCCAGGTCTTCAATGGGCACAACGGCTACGGCGGGCTTGTTGTTCTTCTCGATACATATCCGCTGGCCGCCATACATCACGCGGTTCGCTATGTCCGTGAAATCCTGTCTTGCCTTTGTCATACTAACACGAGTCATATTGATGCTCCTTTTATTATATTATCGCAAATGCTGGGCAATAGTTCAAGGGAAAATTTGGAAAGTTTGCAATATTTTAATAATTTATAATTTTTGACGCGTTCCCTCGTTTGTTCTGTATTTTCGCAGCAGGTCGAGCAGGTTTTGCATATCGTCGGGTAGGGGTGCTTCAAAACGGACGATTTTTTCAGTCGTGGGATGTGTAAAGGCGATTGTCCATGCGTGCAGGGCGCAGCGTGCGATAATCGGGTCTTCAGGGGACGGTTCTGCGTTTTTGATTTGCCAGGGATAGACGGCTTTGCCGCCATACATATCATCTGCGACTACGGGGTGCTTTATATAAGATAAATGCACGCGAATCTGGTGCGTCCTGCCTGTTTTGGGAGTGAGTTTCAAAAGCGAAAAGCCGCGAAAGGTTTCGAGGACCTCATAGAAAGTGATTGCCTCTTTACCTGTAACGGCCCTTATCGAATATTTCTCTCTGATTTTAGGATGCACTC
This sequence comes from uncultured Pirellulales bacterium, assembly GCA_964387385.1. Taxonomy (GTDB): domain Bacteria; phylum Planctomycetota; class Phycisphaerae; order Sedimentisphaerales; family Anaerobacaceae; genus Fen-1362. Next base: position 1,058 of record CAYLXJ010000064.1, on the reverse strand, counting down.
CCAAGGGGGCATTAACGCGGTCACGCGTGAGGTCGGGTGTGCCGTGGACTATCGCCAAGTAGCTTTTTTCGACCTTTCGGTCTTGGAACTGCTTGGCGATTTTCCACTGTGCGACGCTGTTTTTCGCCAGCACCATTACTCCAGTAGTGTTCCTGTCCAGGCGATGAACAATGCCGGGACGAAAGTCGCCGAACGCCTCCGGCAATTCAATCGGTTCTTCTTTCGCTTCTTCGCCTGCCTCAGCCGATACAAGGTGAAAGGCCAGGGCGTTAGCTATCGTGCCGTGTGTGTTCCCTCGTGCAGGGTGGACAATAATATCTGCGGGCTTGTTTATGACAATAATATCATCGTCCTCGAAAATTATATTGAGGGGTATATTCTCAGGCGGAATTTCGGTCTTGGGAAGCTCCGGCAGGGTGATTTCGATGAGGTCATCAGCATTGAGTTTCAAGCTCGGTTTGGCTATTACGCCGTTGACTTTAACGCCGCCTGCTTTGATGACTTCCTGCAGCATCGCCCTGCTGAAATTGCTGTATCGCCCGTGGAGGTATTTATCGAGCCGGCGCTCCTGTAATGCCCGGCCAACCCGCAGCGTCAGGGGTTTGCTTTCTTTTGACATCTCGCGTTCAGTTCTGGCCCTGTGCGTTGGCTTCCGGAATAATCTGCACATTCACTTCCTGAGGCGGCTGCATCGGCGGCAGTTCAGTTTGAACCGGTATTACTGGTCTGGGTGCAGGCAACGACATTTCTGTAAGTATTAAAAGTAAACTTGCCGGTAAGATAAAACTTGGCTACGAACCTTACATCAATTACAGCCAAGAACAAGTAATCAACGCAGAATTTATGAATACAGGTACCGAAACGCTCACTGAGCAACTAGAAGTAAAGATATACACTCTCAACAATAGCCGCCTTCAGCTCCTAGCTAGTTATTATGATGTGTCTACTACATTAGTTCCTGGAATGAGTAAATCATTCAGAGTTGTGTTCGTACCACCAGATTTAGTAGTGTATTATATTAAAGCTAGAGCGCCTTATGACGGTAAAATGATTGAAAC
>CAYLXJ010000063.1:0-9905 GCA_964387385.1 uncultured Pirellulales bacterium | reverse complement strand
ATATCGGAATCAGCCAGGCCTACTACGCCAGCGCCAATGGCAAAGTTGCGGGAATCGGAACAGCTTCGGATGAGGGGTGGATATGGAAAGAAGACAATGTTGCTGCCCCGCAAATCGCCGAGGCCATAGCCATACTAAAAAACGAAAAGGTGGCCTCCTTTGTACAATTGCCCGTCGAAATTAAATAATCGGACAAAGCCGCATATGATGAAAATAATAAATATCTATATATTTATTCTTCTTCTGGCCTATCCGCAAATTCTCTGCGCAGAGGTTCAAACGCAAGAAGGCGCAAGCGGCTTCGAACAGGCCTCTAAATCTATCCAGCGGCAGCTTGAGGAGAGCATTGCCGAACTCAATAAGCTGCGAGAGCAGGTGGCTATGGAAAAAGTACCGCTTAGCCAAAAGCTCAACGACCTCGAGGGGGAACTAATCAATGTCCGTATCGAATTTCAGCAGACGTCCCGTTTGCTTGACAACCGCACCCTCGACCTCAGCAACCTGCGCTCCGAAATCAAATCGCGTCGGGAGGAAGCAACTTACCTTTCCAATCTGCTCGGTGAATATACTCGCAACTTCGAATCACGTCTGCATATTGCGGAAATCCAGCGATACCGTGAACAAATCGAAGCAGCCAAATTGGCGCCAGAAAACAGCAACCTTTCCGAGCAGGAAATCTACAAGGCCCAGGCCGGGCTTGTAGAGGCGGCACTTGATCGGTTATACGATTCGCTCGGCGGCGCCAGCTTTAATGGGACCGCTTCGGATTTCAGCGGCTCGATTCATCATGGAACCTTTGTATTAATCGGACCGGCAGCGATTTTTCAGTCGGATGACGGGAAAAACATAGGGACCGCCGAACAGCGGCTTGGTTCGCTCGAACCGACGATAATCGCTTTCGGCAATCCTGCCGACGCCAATGCGGCGGCGAAAGTCATCTCCGGTTCGGCCGGCTTGTTCCCGCTCGACCCAACGCTCGGCAACGCGCACAAAATCGAGGCAACCAAAGAGACGCTCGCCGAACACATCAAAAAGGGCGGACCGGTTATGGTTCCGATATTAGCCCTCGCAGGCATTGCGCTGCTGGTGGCGCTCTACAAATGGGTCAGTATGGCCTTTTTGCGAAAACCGTCACAGAAACGCATCAAAGCATTACTTAACACCATCGCTCAGCATAATGAAAAGGCCGCTATGGAGCAGGCCAAAGCCATCAGGGGGCCTATCGGCAAAATGCTTGTTATCGGCGTGGAGCACATTAGGGAGCCGAGAGAGCTGATAGAAGAGGTTATGTACGAAGAGATTCAGAACACGCGTCTGAAACTTAATCGCCTGTTGCCGTTTGTCGCCCTAAGCGCCTCGTCTGCGCCGCTGCTGGGTCTGCTGGGAACGGTCACAGGTATCATCACGACTTTCAAGCTAATCACTGTTTACGGTTCAGGCGACGTTAAAACTCTCTCTTCAGGTATTTCCGAGGCGCTTATCACCACCGAGTTCGGCCTGTACGTGGCGATTCCCTCGCTGCTGATATACGCCTTCCTCTCACGCAAAGCCCGCGGCATGATAGACCATATGGAAAAAGCCGCTGTTTCTTTTGTAAACCAGGTCAGTAAAACCACTTACAGACAAAACGATGTTACGGCCGACCAGGTCGATGATTTCTTGCGAACCATAGATAGCCAACCACAGCCGATGAATCCCAAATCAACCATGCAATATCCGGAAGATTCAGCAGGCGCCCTTATGAATCCACGGGTGTTCAGCGTGAGTAAAACCGCAACTGTAACTGAAGCCATTGACATCCTCAGGGCCGCTGAAATTGGGGAAAACATTGACACCATATTTATCGTGGATGAGCTTGGCAAGTACGTCGGGCACGTGCTGATTTGTCATCTGCTGACGCGTCCCGAAAAGACCTGTGTAGAATCCTTAGCAAACAAGGAATCCCCATTCGTTCAAGTTGATACCCACAGGAAAGAAATACAGGACCTTTTCACCAGGCACAATATGGAAACCATACCGGTTCTTGACCACAACAATCGATTAGTAGGCAAAATAACACGCAACGGAAACACAGGGCAGGAGGCATAAAATGAACGTGATAACTGAACAACTTACGACGTTATGGGAACAGGCCATTGCGATTTGGATTGCCGGGGGCTGGTGTATGCCGGCGATAGCTCTGACAGCGGCGGTGATGTTCTCGCTGGGTATGCACGTATTTCTCAGATTGCGGGAAACCGGCTTTCAATCCGTGCCTGAAAAAATCTGGCGACGATGGATTGCCCATCCTGCCGAGCGAAAAGGGCCAATCGGCTATCTGCTTAATTTTGTAACAGGCGTCACTTCGCTAAAAGACGCCGCTACCTGCTTCGAGGAATTGCGCACAACCGAGGTCGCCCCGTTCGAGCGAGACCTTCGCGTTATGAAAATATGCGTCGGAGCAACCCCCCTGCTCGGACTGCTCGGTACGGTAACGGGAATGCTTGCCACTTTCGGCGCACTGGCGAGCGGTTCCGGAGGCGAAAAGACGATGGGGCTGGTGGCCGCGGGCATTTCCGAAGCCCTCATCACAACCGAAACCGGGCTGGTTATCGCGCTGCCCGGGCTTTTCCTGCAGTATTATTTGACCCGCAAGCACGAGCGATATAAAGCATTTTTGGCGCATCTCGAAACGGTTTGCACTCAGGTACTTTACAAAAAACAGCTTAGGCCGCCTGTTTTACCCGCCCGTCTTGTGCCAGATACCGCTGTGGTGCAATCGGATGCGCTTTGTGAAGTAAGTTAAATACCGGGTGAGCAATGGGACGTTTTCGCCAAATGGCGTCGGATGAAGGCAGCGAAGCAGGGATTGACATCTCTCCGCTGATTGACTGTGTATTTATTCTTTTAATCTTTTTCATTGTAACCACCACCTTTGTCGAAGAAACCGGCATCGAGGTGGACAAGCCCCAGGCCGCGTCTTCCGTCAAGCTGGAAAAAACCAGCATCCTGATAGCGCTTACGGAAAAGGGTGAGGTGGTTTACGGCGGGCGGGAAATCGGCGTCAGCGGCGTGCAGCCGCTTGTTAAACGCATGCTTGCGAAAGAAGAAATCCCCGTAATTATTCAGGCCGATACCGCTGCACAATCCGGCTTGCTGGTTCGCATTATTGACGAAGCCAAGCTGGCCGGGGCAGTTAAGGTAAACGTCGCCACCAGGCAGGCCAAAAACTAAGCATTTGCCTTATGAGGATGCACCAACATAAATCACTATGGATAGTCAGACAGATATTTCACCGCCTGCTGGTCGTTATCGGCGCGGCTGTGCTGACATTGATTTTCTTTCTTGTTCTGCCGCTTATGCAGACCATCGGCAAGCCCCCGGCCACGGACCTCATAGTTCACTCCGTGGATACGGCCAAACTCGAGGCACCGACTCCGCCGCCGCAGGAAGAAAAAAAAGAAGAAACGCAGCCCGATGATAAACCGCCGGAGCTGACCGAGGATGTGCCGCCGTTAAACCTTTCGCAGCTTGAGCTGGCGCTTAATCCCACTCCCGCGCTGAGCGAGGGCTGGATGGGAGGCGACTTTGCCGTTAAGCTCAACACTGTTGTTTCTAATAGTAAAGGTGTCGATGCCGATGCTTTGTTTTCGATTGCCGACCTCGATGAAAAGCCGCGTGTTATCTACCAGCCCGGCCCGATACTTAATAAAGAGGTGCGTCAGAAAGCCCCCGGCACAGTTTATGTTCTTTTTGTCGTTGACCAGGGCGGCCGCGTTGAAAACCCCATAGTGCAGAAATCAACGGATACTGTATTTGAAAAACCGGCGTTGAACGCCGTCAAACAATGGAAATTCGAACCAGGTAAGCGCAACGGCCAGGCGGTACGGTTCCGTATGCGTGTGCCGGTCAGTTTCCCGAAAGGATAAAACTATGAAAAAAACAATATCCTGGCTTCTTCTTATTGTTGCAACAGGCGTCTGCGCTGAAGTTTTGGCTGGTGATGATGCACTGCCCCCTAAATCATCGGGGATGAGCTGGCAGGAACTGAGTATTTGGAACGACCCGGGGTTCCAAAAACAGTTCATAAATAGCTACATAGCCGAAACAGATATCGAGCCGCGGGTCACAGAGGCCGAGCGGGGCCAGATGCAGAAAATCCTCGATCTTATATCAACCGACAAAATGAGTGAGGCCGCCGTGATGATAGAAAAGGCCCGCAATGATGCGGCCAGTGCCGTATTTGATTTCACGCTGGCCAACATTTATTTCCAGCAGGAAAAGCTCGATGATGCTTCCGCGGCCTATCGGATTGCTGTAGAAAAATATCCCAAATTCCGCCGTGCATGGCGTAACCTCGGTCTGATTTATGTTCGCCAAAATAATTACGAAAAAGCGCTGCCTGCCCTTACCCGCGTAGTTGAGCTTGGCGGCGGAGACGCTGTTACCTACGGTCTGCTCGGCTTTGCATATTTCTCCGTCGGAAACAGCCTTTCCGCAGAGTCCGCCTATCGTATGGCTATCTTACTCGATCCGACCACGATGGACTGGAAAATGGGACTGGCGAGAAGTTTATTCAGACAGGAACGCTTCGCAGATGCCGCTGCACTGTGCGGACAGCTAATCAGCGACCAGCCCGAGCGGGCCGACCTGTGGCTACTGCAGGCCAACGCCTTTATAGGGCTGAATCAACCATTAAAGGCCGCTGAAAATTACCAATTAGTTGACCATCTCGGCAAATCCACCGCCGAATCTCTAAATATGCTCGGCGACATCTACATAAACGAGGAGCTTTACGAGATGGCCGTTAACACCTACATTAGCGCTATGGAAAAAAATCCGACGGGTAACGCCGAGCGTGCCGTCCGCGCCGCCAAAGTGCTGATTGCCAACGGAGCGATCAAAGAAACCCGAAAGCTTATTGAAAGTATCGAGCAAATACACGGCGAACACCTCGAAAGCAGGAACCGCAAGGAACTGCTGAAATTGCGTGCCCGTCTTGCGGTGGCTGAAGGAGCCGGCAAAGAAGAGGTCAGTGTTCTTGAAAAAATTGTCGAGATTGACCCGCTTGATGGCGAAGCGCTCATATTGCTGGGCCAGAACTGTGCTCGTTCCGGCGATATAGAAAAAGCTGTCTTTTACTATGAACGGGCTGCCAATATCGAACAATATGAGGCTGATGCAAAAGTTCGCCACGCTCAACTGCTGGTCGGAAAAGGCAAATATACCGAGGCGTTGCCGCTGCTGCGACGCGCCCAGCAAATCAAACCTCGTGACAATATTCAAAAATACATCGAGCAGGTCGAGCGTATCGCTAAAACCCATTAAAAACCGAGCAAGTATGCTTCAGTGATGCTTTGAAAATCAGCACATCACCCTCAAAGCAGAATAGGGCTTTTTTCTCTTTCTATCGACATTGAAAAATATCTTTTCCACGGGAGTAATACGGGAGTATTTCAAAGCCAAATTCTGAGAAATATGAGTAAATGTGATAAAATCTGAGAATGATTCAACCTCTTGTTGGAAAAGCATTTAACTCGTATCTCCTTGACTATCAAGAGGTTACAAAAACGGCCCGACGGGGGTTCGAATCCCCCCGCCTCCAGTATTCGTTCGCCGCTTTAGGCGAAAAACATTTCAGCTTGAACCTAATTGATTCATAAGCCCGACGAGAACATCCTGCCGCCTTACACTCGAATCAGGTCCCCAGACGATGCCTGAAAGGGGATGTCGCCTAATAAGCATCAGAAGTAGTATCTGCCTAAATGGCCTAAGATGGTTTTTTTGACTTCGAGGGGGTCGATGAGGCCTGAACGCCGGTAAATGATTTCGCCGCCGGGTTTTACGATGACGGTATAAGGGATGCTGCCCTGCCAATCCTTGTCGAGGGCCTCTAAAAGCGCGGCCCTGTCTTCGGAATTGAACAGATAATTTGTGCATGAGACCTGCCTGGCCTTTAAAAACACCAGGACGTCATCTTTTTTCTTGGGGAAATCACCGCTGATTGTTACCATTTCGAAGGCCCTGCCGCGATACATCCGGTTTATATTGACCAGTTCCGGCATCTCGATAACGCACGGCCCGCACCACGTCGCCCAGATATTGATTAAGCGGAGCTTGCCGGAATCGTTTTTCATAAGTTTACGGACGTCATCGGCATCGATAAGGTTCAGTTCGACCGGTTCTTTTGCCCACTGCTGAAGGGCCTGTGCAACGGACTTGCGTTTATCAGCCCATTTGATTGAGCAGCCGAAGGTCTTTACCTTCTTTACTGTTACTTCTTTGCCTTCGAGCAAAGCGTCGATTGCGTCCCGCACAAGGTTCTTTTTGACCTTGCTCGGATCTTCGCTATTATCAATGGCGCCTGTGTACTGCAGTTTTCGTTGGCTATCAAAAACAAATGCGTGCGGAGTACTAACGGGGCCGTACTGGACTGATACGCTTTGCGTTTCGCCGTCGTAAAGATAAGGGAAATTGAAATTGTGCTCTTTTGCGCGAATTTTCATATCGTCGAATGAGTCGCCAAGGTCGCTGTAGCCAAGCTCATCAAGCCGGACTGCCAGCGGGTCATTGGGCGATATCGCGACGAGGGCGACGCCCTTGTCTTTGTATTCCGTAATAAGCTGCTTAATTCTGTCCTCGTATGCCTGTGCGGTCGGGCAGTGATTGGCGGTGAAGATAATCACGAGGACTTTGGCGTCGGCAAAATCGCTCAATTTATAATTTCGCCCATCGACACCAGGCAGGTCAAAACCAGGCGCCTGCGCCCCGATATCGAGAGGAACCGGTTTTTGCTGCTCTGCACTGAATCCTGTCATAACTGTCAATCCCGTAATAATAATCACTGATAACAAATTTCTCATATTTCGTATCTCCGGTCTAAACCATTTTGTCTTTACTGCAACCGCTGACAACGGTATTGTATCATATCATTTCTTTAAGGTTTTTTGAAAGGTTAATGCAATGAAAACGCTTTTCATACACCCGGTCGTCATCACAATGTTCTTATTTCCTGCCGCTGTAAAGGCGGGCGTGGTTGCGCCGGACGCCAACGTAATAAAGCTGGCGGACACCTTTGCTTTCACCGAAGGGCCGGCGGCTGACCCCAATGGCAACGTTTATTTTACAGACCAGCCGAACGACAAAATATATGTGTGGTCAACTGACGGCAAGCTTTCAGTATTTCTTGACGGCTGCGAACGCTCAAACGGCCTGTATTTCGACGCAGACGGCGTATCACTTTTGGCCTGTGCCGACCTGCATAACCGGCTTGTCTCGTTTGACCCGAACGGCAAAATGACCGTGCTGGCCGATAAATACAACGGCAAAAGATTTAACTCCACAAACGACCTCTGGCGCGACCCCAAAGGCGGCATATATTTTACCGACCCATACTATCCGAGGAACTACTGGACGGACCCCAACAGGGGACAGGATGGCGAGCACGTTTACTATCTAACCCCTGACCGCAAGACCGTCATTAGTGTTGCGGACGACCTTATTCAGCCCAACGGCATAATCGGCACGCCCGATGGTAAACTGCTTTACATCGCCGATATCAAGGGGGGCAAAACATACGTTTATAAAATCAACCCTGACGGCTCATTGGCCGATAAGAAGCTCTTCTGCGAGATGGGTTCCGACGGTATGACAATCGACAATGAAGGCAATATTTACCTGACGGGCAGGGGCGTTACGGTTTTCAATCCGTCGGGAGAGAAAATCGACCATATTCCCATCAGGGAGAACTGGACCGCCAATGTTACATTCGGCGGAAAAGACAACGACACACTTTTCATCACCGCCTCGAAATCACTTTACGCGGTAAAAATGCGGACTAAAGGCGTAACCTGGACTGCACAGGAGAAAGAATCAGTAATCGCATCGGGAGCAAAGGTCCAGAAACTGGCGGATGGTTTCGGTTTTACAGAAGGGCCAATCGCTGATGCACAAGGGAACATTTATTTCACCGACATACCGAACAATCGAATCCACAAATGGTCGGTTGACGGAAAATTATCGACTTTTCGCGAAAATTCAGGAGGAGCAAACGGTCTTGATTTTGACGACAAGGGCAATCTGCTGGTCTGCGAAGGAGGCAATCGCAGAATTACCCGAATCGATATGCAGGGCAGCGTAACCGTTCTTTGCGACAACTACAAAGGCAAAAAGCTCAACAGCCCCAACGACCTCTGGCGTGACAAAAAAGGAGGCATTTATTTCACCGACCCTCGATACGGCGGAAAAAAGGACGATAAGGAATTGCCGGTAGAATTCGTGTTTTACCTGCCGGCCGGCTCCAGCGAACCGATAGTGGTCATCGAAGATATGAATCGGCCTAACGGCGTCGTCGGCAGTGTGGATGGAACGCTGCTCTACGTCGCCGACCACGGGGGAAATAAAACCTGGGTTTATAAAATTAATCCAGACGGCACTCTAACAGACAAAAAATTATTCGCCACAATGGGCGCTGACGGCATAACCCTCGACGAAAAGGGCAATTTATACCTCACCGGAAAAGGTGTTACCGTTTTGGATACTAACGGCAAACAACTCGCGGCAATCGATTTAGGCCCGAACCGGCCTTCGAACGTATGCTTCGGCGGCGAAGACGGCAAAACGCTTTTCATCACCGCCAGAAGCTATCTTTTTTCAATAAAAATGAATGTAAGAGGGCAGTAAAATCGCGTTTATACTGGTTCAGGGCAAAACATGACGAGTCGTGAAAGAGTTTTCGGCCTTTTTAAGAACAAATCAATAGACCATCTTGCTTTTATGCCGATTACGATGCAGTTCGCGGCTGACAGCATCGGAAGAAAATATCGCGACTATGCGACGGATTACAGGATTCTTGTGGAGGGGCAGTTAAGGGTCGCTGAGGAGTTCGGATTCGACCACGTCGGCTGTATTTCGGACCCGGGTCGCGAGTCGGCGGACTGCGGGGCGGTAATCTCGTACGCAGAGGACTCACCGCCTGCCCTGGACGGGCAAAACGCGCTTCTGGCGGACAAAAGCAAGCTGGCAACGCTCAAGATGCCTGACCCTTTGGGCGGCGGGCGAATGCACGACAGGGTAAAAGCAGCGGCGGCTTTCAAGGAACACGTCGGTAAAGACAAAATCATCGAGGGCTGGATTGAAGGCCCTTGCGCGGAAGGGGCGGACCTGCGCGGCATCAATACCATAATGACGGATTTTTTCGAGGACCCGGGGTTTGTGCGGGACCTATTTGAATTCGCTGTCGAGCTGGGGCTGCGATTCGCTAAGGCGCAGATTGAGGCAGGTGTTGACGTAATGGGAATCGGAGATGCGGCAGCGTCGCTTGTTGGGCCGAGGATTTATGAGGAATTCGTATGGCCTTACGAGAAGCAGCTGATTGACGGCATTCACAATCTCGGCGCGGTGGTCCGACTGCATATCTGCGGCGACACACGAAAGATTCTTGAAGGAATGGGGCGACTGGGAGCTGAAATGATTGATATCGACAGCCCCTGCCCGATTGCTCTTGCCAGAGAAAAAACGGGGCCCAAACAAATCATCTGCGGCAATATAAATCCCGTTTTGGTCCTGAGAGACAGGACGCCGGAGGAGGTTTACAAGGCGATTGAGGACTGCCACAAACAGGCCGGCGAAAAATTTGTCGTCGCGGCTGGCTGTGAAGTTACGCGGGATACGCCCATTGAAAATATCAGGGCATTATGTAATTACGCGACATCTCATTAAATTTTTGAAAAGGGTATTTCTATGAATCAGCCGAATGTGAAAATCTGCTTTATTATCGCGGCGTTATTAGTTTCGGTTTGTCCTGCAAAGTGCGCTGAGCCAAAACAAGTGTGGTTTGATACCGGATTGGGAAATCTTCCGCTTTTGTCGGATGCTAAAACGCGTTCGATAGGGCCGGAAAATTTCACGGGAGAAAAAGGCAAAGG
>CAYLXJ010000062.1:0-9941 GCA_964387385.1 uncultured Pirellulales bacterium | reverse complement strand
CGAGCAGTACCAAATCGGCAACACCGCCTGGGTTGCAAGCTATGACTGGGGCCCGCCGATGTTTTATAACGACTGGACGCTTCGCTGCGGCGAAAGTGAAATGGGCTGCTTTACGAAGGATTTGCTTTATACGCTCAGGAACAATGACCAGCCCGGTGAAGGCGACTCTACGCCTCCGGCTGCGCCGACGGGACTAACGGCAACAGGCGGCGAGTCGCAGATTACGCTTGACTGGAACAACAACTCCGAACCGGATTTGTACGGTTATAACGTCTATCGCTCGCTAACATCGGGCAGCGGCTACGTGAAACTCAACGGGCCTCTCGTAACAAGCTCGGCCTACACCGACACAAGCGTTGACGGCTACGTAACCTATTACTATGTCGTCAGGGCTGTTGACTTTTCAATGAACGAATCCGGCAACTCAAACCAGGCCTCAGCCGCGGCCACCGACACGACGCCTCCCGCTGCGCCGACGGGTTTATCCGCGACAGCAGGCGACAACTCGATAATTTTAAACTGGAACGACAATGCTGAAGACGACCTCGACGGCTACAACGTTTACCGCTCAACGACTTCAGGCAACGGCTACGTCAAGTTAAACGGCCCGCTTGTCGCAACCTCAGCTTATACCGACAATACCGCCCTCAACGGTGTAACCTATTACTACGTCGTTAAAGCCGTAGATACATCCTCGAACGAATCAGCCAATTCAAGCGAGGTCGCCGCCGCGCCGGGACCGCGAAATACAATCATTATTCTCGGCTCGTGGACTACGGGCCTTACTCACGCAAAGCAAAACGGCACCGAGCGAGTACTTGTTTTTGTCATCCACGTCGAGGACAATGACGGCGCAATCAATCCGACATCAGTAACCTACGGCGGGCAAACAATGACCAAAGTCATCGACATTACCGTCGGCTCGCCCAGCCGGGCATATGTTGCGGCCTATATCTTAAACGAAACCGGCGTCGCCGCCGCAACTAACGGAACGTTTACAATCAACTGGGGAAGCAACCCGCCCGACACCGCCGGCTACTCAAGCGCATTTTTCGGCAATGTCAATCAGTTCTCGCTCGTCGGCGCAACAGCAAGCAACAGCACTAATGCCAGCACGCCGAATCCTATAACAACATCAGCTTTGACCACAGAGTCAGGCGAAGTTGTAATTGACGCCGCAACCTGCGGCAATTCCGGCTCTTATACGCTCAATAACGGCTTTTTTGAAGGCAACGACCAGTCAATGGCCAGTACCGCCACAGGCGTAACCGGCTATAAACCAGCAACAGGAGCAAACGAAACGCCAAGCGCGACACATACAGGCCCGAACCGTCAGGTGATTATCGGCTTTGTGTTAAGGGCGGCGATACTTACCCTGCCGCCCTCAGCGCCGACGGGATTGACGGCCTCGCCGGCACTCGGCAAAGTTTTACTCGACTGGAACGACAATATCGAACCGGACCTGGCCGGCTACAACGTCTGGCGTATGCCTGAGGGCGGTTACTACGACCTCGCAAACGGCTCGCTTGTAACATCCTCGAATTACACCGATACCGACGTTTCCGCTGGGACGACTTATTACTATATGGTTACGGCTCTCGACAATCAGTCGAACGAATCGGACGTGTCTAACGAGGTCTCGTCCTCGCCCGGTGTTCCCGCACAAGGCGCAGGAGCAATTCTAAGTGAATGGTGGACAAATATAGTCGGCACAGCAGTAAGCGATTTGACATCGGACGCTAATTACCCCGACAATCCGAGCGGCAAAGAGCTGCTCGTAACTCTCGAAGGGCCTCTGGACTGGGCCGACTATTATGGCACTCGTGTCCGGGGCTATCTAAATCCGATTACCACGGGAAACTACACGTTCTGGATTGCAAGCGACAACGACAGCCAGTTGTGGTTAAGCTCCGACGATAATCCGTCTAATGTGTCGCTGATTGCCTCGGTCACGGGCTTTACACCCTCGCGATACTGGACCAAGTATCCCTCGCAGCAATCGTCGCTGATTTCGCTTACAGGAGGCCAGAAGTATTATATCGAGGTGCTCCACAAGGACGGCGACGGCGGAGATAATCTCGCGGTCGCCTGGCAGGGCCCCGGCATCGCTCAACAGATTATAGACGGTTTATACCTGTCGCCCTGTTGTCTGGATTTCGAGAATTTCGCCGACTTCGCTCAACAGTGGCAGCAAGCCGGCTGCAACAGCGGCAACAATTACTGCTACGGCTTCGATTTCAACCGCAGCGGCTCAGTTACGCTCGACGACCTGATGTCCTTCGCAGACGCCTGGCTGACGGTTATATGAGCGAATTTTGTCGGACAATTAAAGAAATGTAATGATGAAAAATATTTCTGTTAAGCTGATGGTGATTTTTGGGGTTTTTCTGTATTCGGTCACACCGATGTTTGCTGCTGAGACCGGAGTTACGATTAACGTTAATGCCTCGTCTTTTATCCGTACGATTCCTGAGACGATGTTCGGAGGAAATTTAACCGCCTAGGACGGGGCTCAGAGCGGGGACAACTCGACATTCAATAATCTGCTGATTGCTTCAGGCCGAAAGTATCAGCGATGGTGCGGCGGCTCGTGGGGCAACGCTTATCTCTGGAGCGATATGGAAGGCCCCGGCGGCGCAAATACGTGGATTGTCAGTTATGCTGAGACGCTTAACCTGCTTAATATCATCAGCCAGCCGGGAGAAACCGTCCCTCCCACTCTTCAGCCGATAGTCAATTTTCCTGGATACTGGTATAACGTTGACCACAGTGACGCCGAGGCAATCGCCGCCGCCGTCGCCTGGGTCCAGGACCAGACCGGCAGAACGCCCACGGCCCAGTACTGGGAAATCGGCAACGAGGTCTTCGGTCCTTGGGAGGCGGGCTGGTTCAGCGGGATGAGGGGTTCTTATTATGGCGACAAATTCGCCGACTTTTACATCTCAATGAAGGCGGCCAACCCCACAATTAAAATAGGCGCAGTCGCCCAGGAATACGATACGGCCGACTGGTGGAATCCCGGTTTGTGGACGAGGGAGCTGCTAACAGCCGCATACGCCAAAGGCGTTGTGCCCGATTTTCTTATAATTCATCAGTATCCCGGTTCCGACCAGCCGGCGTCATACAATCCGACGATGCTCGGGGCGAGGGTCAACGATATCGCCTCATTTACAACCAGCTTGAATAACATCATATCCAGCGCGATAGGTTCTCAGCACGTGGGGAAAATCAGGTACTGGATGACGGAATGGGACTCTGGCTCGGCAACTTCATACGACAGGAGACAATGTTACACCAACGCGATGTTTCACGCACAGTATATTATGGAAATGGCGAAGAACAACTGGCAGGGCTCCAATGCCTGGGCGCAGTGGGAGTATAGTTCTTCCTATTTCGTATATCCTGTCTGGTACGTTCATCCGCTGCTGATCAACAGGTTCGGCCGGAATATGTTCAGCGCAACATCTTCTAACTCACAGGTCAGAGCATACGCCGCCAGAGACAACGACAATAATCTCACAATTTTTATAGTCAATAATTACCCTTCAACCGACGCGAATATTACCGTTAACATATCGGGCTTTACAGCCGGGACAGGCGGTCAGCGATGGCTTATCACCCCGGCAGGGACGATGATTTCAGGCGGGGTCAATATACAGGATTACTGCGATGTTAATATAAACGGCGTTGTTCACCCGAACCCGCTTATGCTTAATACGCTTACTCCGCAGGCATTCACTTCCGGCGGCACGTTCAACATAACATTGCCGATGAGCGGGATGGCCATCTTAAAAATCCCCAACGCGGGAGATGTTACGCCTCCTGCGGCGCCGACCGGGCTAACGGCTGCCGGAGACGTGGGGCAGATAACGCTTGACTGGAACAACAACGGCGAGGGCGATCTGGCCGGTTATAACGTTTATCGCTCTCTAACTTCGGGCAGCGGCTATACGAAAATAAACAACTCTCTTGTAACCAGCTCCGATTTCAACGATACCGATGTAACCGGAGGCGTAACCTATTACTACATCGTAACAGCGGTAGATACTTCCTTTAACGAGTCGGCCGATTCAGCTCAGACCTCAGACGCAGCCGTTGATACAACACCCCCTTTGGCGCCGACGGGACTAAACGCCGCATCAGGCGACGGAATGGTAACGCTTAACTGGAACGACAACGTCGATAGCGACCTTGACGGATATAATGTTTATCGTTCGACGACCTCAGGAAGCGGATACGTCCAATTGAACGGCTCCCTTTTGACAAACTCCGATTACATGGATAACAGTGTCATCAATGAAACAACGTACTTTTACGTCGTAACCGCGGTTGATGCCGCATCGAACGAGTCAGGTTATTCAAATGAGGTCTGGGCCACGCCCAACATCCTGCTTCAAACTATTTACAATTTCACCGGCATAAACGCGGCGAATACAAATTACAACGCTTTTGCCTGCGATGTGGATGTATTCCCGTTTGCCGGAAGCGCCGCCAACAGGAACTCACAGGTTGAAGCGACCAACACACAATACATTAATATCTCTGCCGACGACGCAGCAGAATGGGCTACTGTTGACCCGTCAACGGACGACGAGATACTGCTCTGGGTCGAGATGAAAATCAACGAATTGCCCGCTAATATCAGCAGAATTGAGCTTACATTCGACGGCTATACCGGCGGCGCTTCCGCTACGACCCACAGAATCTACGCATTGACGACCGACGCCAACTGGATATTCGATACTTCGTGGACGCAAATCGGGTCCGACCAGAGTATTTCGCCCGGCGCCTATGCTTCGATGACCCGCACGATTACTTCCAACTTCAGCGATTACATCGACGTGAACGGCAAGATTACCTGGGCGGTTTATGAGACAACTCCATCAGAGGCGATGCATGTCAACTATCTGGAAGCAAAGGTTTATAGAGTTCTTGATACGTCGTTTCCCGCTACTCCGACGGGACTTGCGGCGACGCCCGGCCTCGGGACTATTATGCTCGACTGGAACGACAATAACGAATTAGACCTGGCCGGGTACAACGTCTGGCGTATGCCGGAGGGCGGCTCTTATGAGAAGGCAAATATTTCCCTTGTTACCGTTTCAAATTATACCGACCCCGATGTTGCAAGCGGGACAACTTATTACTATTTCGTTACCGCCGTAGATGTGGCATTGAACGAATCGGACCCTTCCGGCGAGGTCACGGCAATGCGGGGGGATGCTGCAAGCGGCGCAGGGGCAATTCTTCGTGAATGGTGGACGGGAATAAACGGAACCGCAGTCAGCAATTTGACCTCGAATCCGAATTATCCGAATAATCCGACCGACGAGGAACTGCTTATATCTCTCGAAGGCCCCGTTAACTGGGCCGATAATTACGGCACGCGTATTCGAGGGTACCTCAATCCTGTTACCACCGGCAGCTACATTTTCTGGATTGCAGGCGACGATAACTGCGAGCTGTGGCTCTCGACCGACGGTAATCCGGCGAATGTTTCGAGGATTGCATACGTTCCCGGCTACACCAGTTCACGTCAATGGACTAAATACGCCCAACAGCAATCATCGCCCATTATGCTTACATCTGGCCAAAAGTATTATATCGATGTCCTGCACAAGGAAGGCGGCGGCGGAGACAGCGTCGCAGTCGCCTGGCAGGGCCCCGGCATCGCTCAACAGATTATAGACGGTTTATACCTGTCGCCCTGTTGTCTGGATTTCGAGAATTTCGCCGACTTCGCTCAACAGTGGCAGCAAGCCGGCTGCAACAGCGGCAACAATTACTGCTACGGCTTCGATTTCAACCGCAGCGGCTCAGTTACGCTCGACGACCTGATGTCCTTCGCAGACGCCTGGCTGGCGGGTATTTAAAGGGACAGTTCACTATAGATA
Source organism: uncultured Pirellulales bacterium (assembly GCA_964387385.1). Taxonomy (GTDB): domain Bacteria; phylum Planctomycetota; class Phycisphaerae; order Sedimentisphaerales; family Anaerobacaceae; genus Fen-1362. Next base: position 4,047 of record CAYLXJ010000062.1, on the reverse strand, counting down.
CATGCCAAAAATGGTGTCTGAATAGCTGAATATGGCGTTCGCTTTTATAAGTAAATAAGCCATAATAAAATCAGACGTTTTGTGATAAATACTCATTGGCGCAATAGAGGCGGGCTTCGATTTCAGCCAGGACGGCACAGTTTCAATTGCAAATTAAGGATTTTTAAAAGGATAGGGTGATAAAAATGAAAAGTGCTCTGATTGTTGCGTTCGTGTGTCTAATGATGCTTCCGGCAGCCGCGTTCTCGCAGCTTCCAACGCCGACCTACGGGTGGAATATGGGAAATACACTGGAGCCGCCATGCGGCGAGGGCTGCTGGGGGCCTGCGGCCACCGAGGCGCTAATCAACGCGGTTGCCGACGCCGGTTTCAACACCGTTCGCATCCCGTGCGCTTGGAACAGTCACGCAAGCCAGACCTCACCATACACGATTGATCCCGCCTATATGGCGCGGGTCAAACAGGTGGTTGACTGGTGTTTAGCGAGGAACCTTTACGTCATTATCAACTGCCACTGGGACGGCGGCTGGCTGGAAAACAACATCACGGGAACCGTGGACCCGATTATCAATGCCAAGCAAAACTCCTACTGGACGCAGATAGCCAACGCCTTTGCCGGTTACGATGACCGGGTGATGTTTGCCGGCACGAACGAACCAAACGCCGACACGGCCGCAGAGATGGCCACGCTGTTAACTTACCACCAGACGTTCGTGGATGCCGTCCGCGCCATGGGAGGCAACAACAGCACCCGCTGGCTGGTGGTCCAGGGGCCGAACACCGACATCGACCTGACCTACAATTTGATGAACACCCTGCCTACGGACCCGGCAACGCCCGACCGCCTGATGGTCGAGGTGCACTACTATTCCCCGTGGAACTTCTGCGGGCTGACACAGGACGAGTCGTGGGGCAACATGTTTTACTTCTGGGGACAAGATTATCACCACCCTACTATGACCATTCGCAACGCGAACTGGGGCGAAGAGAGCTATCTGGTCGCGCAATTCGAGAAGATGCGGACCAAGTTTGTCAACCAGGGGATAACCGTTATCATGGGCGAATTCAGCGCTATGAAGCGCACCGGAAATCCGGAACTGGCGGGTGCGGACCTTGATTTGCACCTTGCTTCGAGGACCTTTTTTCATAAGTTGATAGTCGATACCGCCAACAGCAAGGGTTTGAAGCCCTGCTATTGGGACACTTCCAGTGCCGGGATGTTTAACTGGCCCACGGGTGCGGAGATTGACCCTGCCAACATAAACGCGTTGACGGGAGGAGCGGCCCTTCCGCCGCCGGGCGGCGGAGGCGGGGGAGCGGCGCTTCGAGAATGGTGGACGGGCATAAGCGGCACGGCTATCAGCCAACTGACATCGAATCCCAACTTTCCGGACAATCCGACCGGCAGACAATTAATTTCGTCGCTCGAAGGGCCGACCAACTGGGCGGACAATTACGGCACCCGTATCCGCGGCTTTGTTCAGCCGCCGGAAAGCGGCAATTACACGTTCTGGATTGCCGGCGACGATTACAGTGAACTGTACCTGAGCACCGACGAGGACCCGGCCAACAGCGTTCTTATCGCACAGGTTTCTGGCTGGACGAATTCACGCGAGTGGGGCAAGTATCCACAGCAGCAGTCGTCGCTGATTTCACTGGCGGCGGGACAAAAGTATTATATCGAGGTCCTGCACAAGGAAGGCACAGGCGGGGACAATATAGCGGTCGCCTGGGAAGGACCGGGAATTACACAGCAGGTTATAAACGGGATGTATCTGTCGGCCTGCTGCCTTGACTTCGGGGATTTTGCCGATTTCGGACTGCAGTGGGGCAGAAGCGATTGCGGCGCGGTCAACAACTGGTGCAGCGGCTTTGACATCGACCGCGACGGTTATGTCTTGCTCGACGACCTCAAGGCGTTTGCCGATGCCTGGCTTGCGGGGATATAGGAACAGAATAAAGTTTGGAGAAAAAAAGAGGAGACGGAGTCCCCCTCGTTGCACATACCTATCGGTCAGCAACCCCGTCTCCAGCGAAGAAGAGAGGAGAAGAGAAGGCGTTAGTTTCCCAACTTTCCACTTAAAATATAAGTTACGTTTGGGAGAAATCCAAAAAGGGGATTAAAAAAATTGGGGGTTTCAGATTTCGAAAAATCCGACACGGAGTGAAGCGAAGAGCCTGCTTCGGAAATCCGCGATTCGAAATAGAGGATTAATCAGCGTTATTCTTTACAGTGGTAGGGTCGATATTATCTTCGATGGCCTCGATTTTTTTGATTCTTCGCAGGTGTCTTCCTCCGGCAAAATCGGTGGCAAGCCATATTTCGACCATTCTTCGAAGCAGGACTTCGCCCAGAAGCTCGCCTGAAACGCAAAGGACATTGGCGTCGTTATGATGGCGTGATATGCGAGCGCTTAACTCGTCATAGCACAAAGCGGCCCTTACGCCCTTGATTTTATTGGCGGTTATGCTCATACCGATACCGGTCCCGCAGGACAGAATCGCCCTGTCGGCCTTTTTATCGGCGACGGCCTTTGCCGCAAGATACGCCGAATCAGGATAATCAACCGGATTATTGTCGGCCGTTCCGACGTCAATGCACTCATGGCCGAGCTGAGTAACTATTGTCTTTATCAGTTCTTTAACCTTGTAGCCGCGATGGTCGCTTCCAACCGCTATCTTCATAACTTCAGCTCGCTTACTCTTTTCTTTACCGCCTCTTCAATCAATTCCACGCAGGCGTCATAAATTTCCTGCGATTGCCCGATAGGGTCAGCTATTTCGCCGTTTTCACTGAGCAGTAAACATCTTTCTGCTGCATCAGGATTAAAATCCTCAACGGCGTTAAAATGTCCCTGCGCCATTACGTAAATAACGTCGCTTTGTTCTAAAAGATACGCCGTCAGTGCCCGGGTTCGATGCCCGCTGATATCGACTCCCTTCTCTGCACAGGACCTGACTGCCGCGGCGCTTGCGGGAAAGCCCACGATACCGAGCGTGCCCGCAGATGTTACTATATATCCGTTTTCCTCCAGATGGTCAATATCAATCCCAAGTTTTTCGGCAAGGTATTTCCTGAAAAGACCTTCTGCCATAGGACTTCGGCAGGAATTACCCGTGCAGACGAATAGTATCGTAACTTTAGCCATTTCAAGAACTTGCGGTTCAGGATAAACACCCTGCCTTAGAATTTCGATACCGGCTTTGGTAACCTTAACGATAGTAGAGCTTTTGCCGTATTTGCAGATTCCTCCGGCAATAATCATTTCGAGCTTGCCCGCGAATTGCTCGATGACTTGGCCTGCCTCTATTGCGGGTTCCTGTCCGCTAAGATTTGCGCTCGGTGCAACGACCGGCCTGGTCGTCTGCGACAAAAGCATCGAGGCAATCGGGTTGTCGGGGCAGCGAATCCCGATTGAACTGTCGCGGTAAAGATTGCTGAAAATGTCCTGTGAAAGTTTCGCCTTCTGCTGTTCGAGGTCGTTTCTTTCGAGTTCAAAAACAACGGTCAGCGGGCCGGGCCAGGCGTTTTTAACAAGCTTCCTCGCGCGCAAACCCATCGCGGGAACGTATCTGAAACAAACATCGGGCCTGCCTATATGCAGCGTATAGCATTTTTCGGCGGGTCTTCCTTTAAGCATATCAAGCTTGGCAAGCGACTCGGTCTCTGCGCGGCAGGCGATTCCGTAAACGGTCTCGGTGGGAAAAGCGACCAGCCCGCCGGCATCCACAATTTGCGATGCCTCTTTTATCGCTGACTCATCAATATTTGCGGCGTCAATTTTTACGACTTTTGTTTCCACGAAAGCCCAAAATACACAAAAACTCTTCTCGCCGCAAGAAAACTTCGAAACAGGCCTTGTGCGAACAGCGTTTAAGAAAATTATTACGGTTGCGGGATTGACTGTCCCCAGTTTGCGCCGAGAAGAGCAAAGTCGGCGAAATCGACGGTATGATTATTACTGAAATCGGGCCAGCCATTCATAGAATACGGCCAGTCATTTGTGAAAAGCTTCAGGTCGTTAAGGTCAACGTCCCTGTCATCGT
>CAYLXJ010000061.1:0-10016 GCA_964387385.1 uncultured Pirellulales bacterium | reverse complement strand
ATAGCCCCTGTAAGGCCGTTTTATACCGACCTTGTGTTTACCTGGAATGATTATATATATTTAGAGCGAAGAGTCCCGGCCCTTGGAACGGATGTTTATGTAACCGTTGACTGGGCCCTTGTTCCTCAGACCGACCCGAATGACGACTGGCTGAAACCTATCGTAGCCGACCCGAACGACCCGAATGTAAGGGCCGCAACTTACTGCTTCCAGCGGGATATTTTTCCTCACAAGCCAATCAGGCAATTGTGGGACTGGAATTTTGCCTGGATTAATGATCCGACCATTGGCAGCTTCAATTATTTTTTTGGCGACCCTTGTCAGGTGCAGGCGCATCCGGCCAATAAGACATTCACAAACATAGGTCAGTTCGGCGAACTTTTTTACAATCCGGCTTATTTTTACGGAGCAGGCCCTAATGTAGGTGTTATTGAACCTCAACTGCGAATCGATTTGACATCGCCCGATTACCAGAGTGCTTTCAATTACCTCACTGTTTTTAACCCTCTCAACTATGTAAGCGATGCTAACGAAACCAGAATCAAAGGACGGATAAATATCAATACCGCCCCCTGGTTTGTTTTAGCCCAACTGCCTTGGATTTCCTATCATACTCCGAACTATGACCTCGCCCGCGCAATTGTTGATTATCGTAATTCATTTGGGCCGTTCAAAAGCACGGGTGAGCTTATGCGAGTTGCGGACTCGAATGGTTTGCGCGATATTGGTTATTATGCCCGTGATGGCTTTGACCTGTCCGTATATCCTGATTTAAGCACGCCGGACCTTCCGTTTTATCCGTTCGGTAATGCGGGCTCTATTGACGATTTTGAGGAGCGTGACGCCATATTTGCCAGAATCAGTAATCTTGTTACTGTCCGAAGCGATGTTTTTACCGCTTATATACTCGTCCGCATAGGTGAAGACGGCCCGCAAAAACGAGTCATCGCCATACTGGACAGAAGCGAATCGCCCGAAAAACCGGTGAAAGTTATTGCAATACAGCAGGTGCCGGACCCACGCTGATTTACTTCAGCATAGCCAGCATATCATTGTAAACTTTCTTGTTTGCCGCAAGTGTAGGCAGTTCCTCACCATTGTATTTGTCGCAATCGAGCGGGAAAAGCTTATTGCCCTGCCAATCACTGACAATTGCCCCTGCGGATTCTGCTATCACAGCCCCCGCGGCCATATCCCACAATTTCGGCCTGACAAAAACAACGCCTATTAAGCTTCCCTTCGCAAGATACGCCATTTGCAGACACGAACTGCCCAATGTCCGCGAGCGGGCGCGTTCCATCATTTTGATTACCCAGCCCGGCACTTTGTTATCGAAAAAACTGTCCGTGCCGATGCTCGAAAATTTGTCGAAACCCTCGTCGCTGGCGACAATTCTCCTGTAGTTAAGCCACGCCTCCTCGCCTTTTATGCCCGTAAACATAGAGTCGGTCGCCGGCTCATAAATCACACCGACAACCGGCTGGCCCTCATACATCGCCGCGATTGATACCGCGAATAAAAGCATCCCCTTGGCGAAATTCGTTGTCCCGTCTATCGGGTCGATTATCCACCAGACCTTGTTCCCGCCCCTCGGCGGCTGCTTCAAAAGCGAGCCGTTTATGCCCTCTTCCCCGATAAATCCATCATCAGGATACGTCTCTTTTATCCTGTCGATTATTATCTTTTGGCATATCACGTCCGCCTGCGTTACGAGCTGGTCCTCGCTTTTGACCGATGTTTTAACGTAGCTGATTTCCTCCATTGCCCGCTGCCCGGCTAATCGCGCCGCGACAATCGCCGTCTCCAGCATTGTGCGCAAATCCTTCTTCTCAATTCCCATATCAGGTTCCTTTTCAAAGTAGTTTAGCTGGCCGCATTGAGGCGTCCCTTACGGGAGCCTGCACGGCGACGTTTTACCTTGACCGGTTTTGGAATTGTGTTATTTTAACGCCCTTATGGGCCCAAGCCAACAACTAAACAGTCCAAAAATCATATCCCGCGCCACTGCCCGTCAGCGGCTGATTGCGGCTGTTGTTTTTCTTGCTCTGGTCGGCTCATTTGCGGCTCTGTGGCTAGTTGCCCATTACAATATAAACCTGTATCCTTTTCCCTGCGGCTTCAAGCAGCATTTCGGCCTTCCCTGCCCCACCTGCGGCTTTACCCACTCCGCCCTTTATTTCGCACAAGGCAAAATTTTCGACTCTTTTAACGCCCAGCCCGCCGCCGCTTTGTTTTGTGCGATTGCGGCAGTTATCGCATTTTTTGCTTTCCTAATCGCTGCTTTTGGTTTATACTCTCCTGCTTTACAGCGGCGTATTTTATCGCTGAAATTGCGTTATATATTAGTTGCTTTGGTGCTTGTGCTTGCTGTCGGCTGGGCTTTTACCCTCGCTAAGGCGCTGGCTGAACAAAGCGCCGGCTGAAACTCGGTGTAAAATGGAATCCGGACGAATGAAAATTCTGGTCCCTGTCACGATGACATTGCTTTGTCTGCTTGCAGGATGCAGTCCCGGCGTTGTTGCCGTTATGGCCACGCCTACAAGCGCGGAAACAAAAATCCCCGCTGAATACGATATTACACAGCAGAAGGATAAAAAAATTCTCGTTCTCGTTGACCAGCCCGCTAACCTCATCGCCCACCCTAATCTTAGGTACTTTATAACTGACTCAGTGTATAAGTTTTTAAAGGACCGACTTAAAATAAATCCTCAGCTTTTTATCGATTACGACAAGCTTGCCGATTTCCGTTCGAGCACCCTTGATTTTTCCCTGCTTAGTCCCGATAAGGTCGGTTCCGAGCTGGGCGCGGATTTGGTCCTGCTGATTATTATTAACGATTGTCGTATCGCGCAGATGGGCGGGACCAATTATTTTAGCGGTTCACTCGATGCTCAGGCGCAGCTTATCGATATCGCAACCGGCCAAAAATTGTGGCCGACGCTCGAAAACGCCAGGGCAATTAAGGTCGGTTTCGAGTCCGAGCGCCGCGGTCCCGACGCCGCCGCCGTCCGCCTTGCTGTCGCGGCCGCACATTGCGTTACAAGGTATCTTTATAACTGTCCCAAGAATCAGTTCAGAATTTCCGACGAAGCAGGCACCGTCGGCTGGTAAGAATTAATGAGAAAAAATTATTAACGCTTTTTTTGGGAGTCGCCAAGTGATGAAAATACTTATTTCAGACAAACTTGCAAAGGAAGGAATCGACCTTCTAAAGTCAATGTCCGACGTCGAAGTTACCGTCAAAACCGGCATCAGCGAGGATGAGCTTGCACAAATCATCGGCGAGTACGATGGCCTGATTATCCGCAGCGCCACAAAAGTAACTGCAAAAGTCCTCGCCAATCCCGGCAAATTCAAGGCGGTTGCACGCGCAGGCGTCGGCATCGACAACGTTGATGTAAAAGAGGCCACCCGCAAGGGAATCCTTGTTATGAATACGCCCGGCGGCAACACGCTGAGCGCCGCTGAGCATACAATGGCGCTTATGCTGGCTATGAGCCGCCACGTCGTTCCCGCCTGTGTCTCCCTCAAATCGGGCGCCTGGGACAGGAAAAAATACGAGGGCTCGCAGCTCAACGGCAAGGTTCTCGGCGTAATAGGTCTCGGCAGAATCGGTATGGCCGTTGCCAAAATGGCGGCTAAGGGTTTCAATATGAAAGTTGTCGGCTACGACCCGCTGGCTGTGCCCCCTGAGGCCGAAAAATTCGGCGTCGAAATCACTGACAAACTCGAACGAATTTTCACAGAGGCCGACTATATCACAGTCCATGTTCCCAAAAACGAGCAGACGCTCAACATGATTGGCGCTGAGCAAATCAAAATGATGAAGCCGACCGTCCGTCTCATTAACTGCGCGCGCGGCGGCATCATCAATGAGGACGCCGCTTACGCAGCTCTTGCCGAAAAACGCATCGCAGGCGTCGCCCTCGACGTTTTCCCAAAAGAGCCGCCGGAAAACACTCATTTTAAGGAATTCGATAACTGCCTCGTTACCCCGCACCTTGGCGCAAGCACCGAAGAGGCCCAAATCGAAGTCGCCGTCGAGGCCGCACAGATTCTCGTCGATGCCCTTCGCGGAGGCCCCATTAGAAACGCAATCAATGCCCCCTCAACCGAAGGCGCTGTTCCGCCGCTGGTTTCCAAATACGCTGAGCTTGCCGAGAGAATCGGCATGCTGCTCAGCACCATAACCCAGGGGCCTATTAAGCAGGTTCAGGTCGAGTATCGCGGCGCCGTTGCTGAAATGCCGGTCCATACCGTAACGCTCAATTTCCAAATTGGTCTGCTCCAGAAGCATTTCGATGTGCCTCTCAATATGGTCAATACCCCTGTGCTGGCAAAGGAACGCGGCATAAGTATCGACGTTACCAAGAATCCCGCCCCCAAGGACGTTGCGTCCAGTTTTTTCGCCAAGGTCGTTACCGACAAAGCAACCCGCACCGTTACCGGCTCGATTTTCGGTGAACGCCTTCTGCGTATTATCGAAATCGACGGCTTCAGCGTCGAGATGACCCCGCAGGGCCCTGTCATTGTCATTTTCAATGACGACAAGCCCGGAGTCATCGGTTCCGTCGGCACACTTCTGGGCAGCCACAAAATCAATATCTGCACGATGGGCGTAGGTCAGAAACTCGACCAGCAGAAAGCGATACTGGCCGTCTCGCTCGATAAAATGCCGGGACCTGAAACCGTCGAAGCGCTCAGCAAGCTCGATTTTGTAAACGAAATCTACGTCTGCAAGCTCGATTAACTGATAATGGCGGGCGAATTGATTATTACCGTTAGCGGTTTACGCGGCATCGTTGGCGAAAACCTTACTGACGATGTAACTGAAAATTATGGCCTTGCGTTCGGCATGTTTCTGTGCTCACGCTCAACCCCTGACGCATCGTTGACCGTTTGCCTCGGCCGGGACTCTCGCCCAAGCGGAAAGGCGCTCGCCGCCGCCGTAACATCCGGCCTGACGGCAATTGGCATAAACGTTATCGACCTCGGCATCGTTACTACACCCACCGTCGGTATTATGGTCAAACGCCTCAATTGCGCTGGCGGCATAATCGTTACCGCCTCGCACAATCCATTGCCCTATAACGGCATCAAACTCCTCTTGGGCAACGCTATGGCCCCGCCGCCGGAAGTCGCTGACCAGATTAAAAAATTGTTCCTCACAAAAAAAGCTGAGATGCCCAAATCGCTAACTGGCAAAGTAACGAGTAACACGACTGCAGACGACGTTCATATCGCAAAGGTCCTGGACATTGTGGACCGAAAGGCCATCGCTGAAAAACATTTCACCGTTATTCTCGACAGTGTTAATGGGGCAGGGGGCCGGCCCGGTGTCAAACTGCTCAAAGAGCTTGGTTGCCAGGTCATCCCGTTAAATATCGACCCGACGGGCAATTTTGCGCATACACCCGAACCGGTTGCTGAAAATCTCACAGGCCTTTGCGACGCCGTCAGAAAATCTAAAGCCGATGTCGGTTTTGCTCAGGACCCCGACGCCGACCGCCTCGCGATTGTCGATGAAAATGGCGTTTACATCGGCGAGGAATACACTCTTGCCTTCGCCGCCAAACTCATCTTTAGTCAAAAAAAAGGCGCGGCTGCGACAAACCTCTCGACATCGCGTATGATTGACGACATTGCAGCAGCGGCAGGGGCACGCGTCATCAGAACGCCCGTAGGCGAGGCAAATGTGGCAATGGAGTGTATTAAAAATAATTGCGTCATAGGCGGCGAAGGCAACGGCGGCGTCATCGACCTGCGCGTCGGCCCCGTCCGCGACTCACTCGTCGCTATGGCCCTTGTCCTGCAGCTCCTCGCGCAGACCGGTAAAACCGTTAGCCGGATTGTATCCGAAATCGGCGGCTACTTTATGACAAAGCTGAAGCTGCCCGCCGAGAAAGATACCGTTCGCTCGCTCATCGATTCCGCCAAAAAACTTTTCCCGAATGCCCGGCTCAACACCTCAGACGGCTGCCGTTTCGATATGCCTGATGCGTGGTTTCACATCAGGCCCAGCAACACCGAACCCATCGTCCGCATAATCGCCGAGGCAAAAGACAGGCAAACCGCGCAGAAATATATCGACGCAATTCTCAATACTAAAAAGAAATCGGTCGATTAAACATATATGGACGAAAGCAGACAAATCGTCGCCTCAAGGCAGCTTAACCTTGTTACGTATCTGAGTATCGGCGCAAATATTTTTGTCCTCGTTCCCGTCAAGCTCGTGGTCGGATACCTGACCGGCTCATTGGCTCTGGTCGCCGACGGCATTCATTCTGTTACCGATATGATTACTGATTTTGCCGTTCTTCTCGGAGTGCATCTCGGCTCGAAAAAACCCGATGCTAACCACCCCTACGGCCACGGAAAGCTCGAAACACTTTCCGCCGTTGCTATCGCACTAGGGCTTTTAGGTGTCGGCCTCGGTATGGTCTATTACGCCGCCCACGACATCGCGATGGGAAATATCAAACGACCCGGTATTGCCGTAATTATCGCCGCCGCCTCTGCTGTTGCTGTTAAGGAAATTATCTTTCGCATCACAAAAGCCGTAGCGATTAAACATCATTGCCCCGCTGCCCTTGCCAATGCTTGGCACGACCGCGCAGACGCGCTTGCCTCGGTCGCCGTAATTGTCGGCTTCATATCGCAAAAATTCGGCTTCGATTACGGCGACCAGGTCGCCGCCATCGTAGTCGGAATTATGGTCTCGTTCATCGCCGCAGGAATTATCAAGGATTGCATTGCAGAGTTTACGGAACAGGCCGTTGACCAGGCCACTATCGTGCAAATCAAGGAAGTTATTCAGGCCAATACTCAGGTCCGCCAGTGGCATCGTCTCCGCACTCGTGCCCTCGGCAGGGAAATCTTTCTCGACCTTCACATTCTTGTTGACCCGAATCTCAGCATCTCATCCGCGCATGACATCTCTGAAAAACTCGAAGCCGACTTGCAGCACCGCCTCACCCGTCCCGTAAATATCATTATCCACGTCGAGCCCGACTTCCCTCGCCTGCGAAAATAATTTCCTTTTTCCCTTTTATGATTCTGCCTGCAAAGTCAATGCTCAACAGGTTTTCTTTTTTCGATAGAATCCGGTAGTTCCCCGAATCGGCAATTTTGACGTTCCCTTTGCCTTTGTTTACGCTCCCTTCGTATGTCAGAAATTTAAGCGGATGGTCGAAAATTTTTTCCGCTTCTATTGTTCTGTTGACCCATTCTTCAGGCGGCGTGTTGACTCTATAGGTCTCCAGCAGCTTATTTTGCTCCAGCATCAAATCCCAGTGCACCGTCTCGCCTTCCCTCTCGTGGCGCTGTATCACAAATCTCTTTAATTTTTCAGGTTTCATTGCTCGTATTATATTTGCAGGAAACGAACAAATCACCCTAAAATAAGTTGCATTCTTGTACATAATCGCTTACAATTATACTTCTTCGGAAACTATCTTCTGAGCACTTCGCCGCTTGGAAAATTGTATGGGGATTTGAAAGGTAGTTGGATGGCAATGCTTGAAAAATTTTTTAATCCGAAATCAGTTGCGATAGTAGGCGCCTCCAGGCAAAAGGGCAAGGTCGGCTACGAAATACTGCGCTCGATGTTCGACGCCGGCTTCGAGGGTAAAATTTTCCCCGTCAACCCGCAGGCAGACGAAATTGAGGGGCTTAAGTGTTACCCTGATGTCAAAGCCATTGGCCAGGCGCCCGACCTCGTCGTCATTGTCGTCCCGGCTAAGGCCGTTCCCGCAGTTATGCAGCAGTGCGCCTCTCTCGGCGTAAAGGCCGTCATTATAATAACCGCCGGTTTCAAGGAAGTCGGCGAAGAGGGCAAAAAGCTCGAACAGCAGGTTATTCAAATCGCCAAACAATCCGGCATCCGCGTCATCGGCCCAAATTGCCTCGGCCTCATTGTCCCGTCCCAGAAACTCAACGCAAGCTTCGGCGGAAACCTCCCCGCCGACGGCGCAATCGGCTACCTCTCTCAATCAGGTGCACTTATGGCCGCAATTCTCGATATGGCAAACGCCGGCGGCATCGGCTTCAGCAAACTCGTCAGTATCGGTAATAAGGCCGATGTCGATGAGCTTGATATCATCGAAGCGTTCGCCGAAGACCCCGACACCAGGGTTATCGCCGGCTATCTCGAAAGCATTACTGACGGCAACGCCTTCGTCAGGCAGGCCGAACAAATCTCCCAGAAAAAACCCATCCTGCTTATGAAATCAGGTGTTACCGCCGCAGGCGCAAAGGCCGCGTCATCCCATACCGGCTCGCTTGCCGGTAGCGAAACCGCTTACGAGGCCGTTTTCGGAAGGGCCGGCGTCATTCGATGCTATTCCCTCAAGTCCCAGTTCGATTTCGCTCAGGGCTTCGCCTATCAGCCCCTGCCAGCAGGTGCCTCCGTCGCCGTCATTACAAACGCAGGCGGCGCGGGCATTATGGCTGCCGACGCCATCGAAAAACAGCAGCTCACCTTCGCAAAGCTCAGCGATGGAACAATAAAACGCCTCGCCGAAAAACTCCCGCCCGCTGCTAATATACATAATCCCGTTGATGTCCTCGGCGACGCGCTGCCCGACCGCTATCAGTTCGCCCTCGATGTTGTCCTCGACGACCCCAATGTTAATGTGGTGCTTGTTCTTCTCACTCCCCAGGCGATGACCGATGCCGTCGGCACAGCTTCGGCAATCGTGGAAGTCGCGAAGAAAAAGAATGACAAGCCCATCCTCGCCGCCTTCCTCGGCGCTAGCAAGGTCGCCGAAGCAAATGTAATTCTACGTCAGAACAATATCCCTCAGTACGATTCCCCCGAGGCCGCAGTCCTCACGATTAAAGTTATGACCGAATACGTCCGTTGGCTCGCCCGACCGAAGCGCGTCGTCAAGCTCTTCAGCGTCAACCGCCACAAGGCAGAAACCATCATCGAAAGACACCTCCGACAGGGCATCAGCCAGATCGGCGAGGCCGAATCGAAGGAAATCCTCGAAGCTTATGGCTTCGTCGTCCCCAAAGACGCCGTCGCGAATACAGCCGAACAGGCCATCAACATCGCCGAGCAAATCGGCTATCCCGTCGTTCTCAAAATCTGGTCTCCAGACATAATCCATAAATCAGACGTCGGCGGCGTCCGGGTTGGTCTTGAGACCGCTCAGGAAGTCCGCGACGCTTTCGACCTTATGCTCTTCCGTATCCCCAAAAAACTCCCCGATGCCAAAATCTTGGGCGTCCTCGTCCAGCAGATGTGCACTCGCGGTAAGGAGCTTATTCTCGGTATGCACCGCGACCCCCATTTCGGTCCCCTGATGATGTTCGGAATGGGCGGTACTATGGTCGAGGTTATGCAGGATGTCTCCTTCTATCTCGCACCCCTCACCGCCGACGAGGCCAAACAAATGCTCGTCAGCACAAGAACTTATAAAATCCTCATTGGTGCCCGAGGAGAGCAGGGCGTCGATATTGAAGCCGTCGCAGAGGCACTCCAGCGACTCTCACAGCTTGTTACAGAGTTTCCCGAAATCAAGGAAATGGACATTAATCCCTTTATGGTCGGCCCCCCAGGCACTCTCCCCGTCGCTGTTGATGCAAGAATAACGGTTGAAAAAACGTAACGTTAACAAAAGTCATTGTTAAAGTTGTGGTGCCTACCCTGAGCTTGTCGAAGGGTCAGGAATCCAGTTTTTACCAATATTCTCTCATTTCGTCGGTTGGTTACCATCACTTGTTGCTGGTTTATTGGTTCCTTGATTTTCAGCGGCAGTAGTATCGGTTTTTGTTCGGTTTTTCCGACGCAATTCCAATGTTTTAAAGTGGTTATCAATATCCTCTTTATATAAATGGTGTTTTTCGCGGGCTGTCTCCAATTGCTGTTCACTATCAAGATGGGAACGCAAGCGATTAAACATCGAATCAACCCATTCTTTATACTTTGGCATATCGGGGTGTCCGGAACGAAATTTATACCCCTACCCATTGTCAAGACAGAAAACGGAAGAATTTAAGATGGATTCACC
>CAYLXJ010000060.1:0-10035 GCA_964387385.1 uncultured Pirellulales bacterium | reverse complement strand
ATTTCCGAGGCGTCGTGGTTGAGTTTGACCGAGACGGCGATGAGGCCATTATCTGGGGTGAATTTAATCGCGTTATTGACGAGGTTAGTGACCATCGAGTGAATTTTATTCTCGTCGCCGATGATCAGAGGCAATTGGGGAGCGATGTCGGCCTGAAGGCGGATTTTCTTTTTGCCGGCGAGGTGTTCGAGGTCTTCGACGGCCTTGGCGATGACGGTGGTGATGCCGACGGGCCTTCGGACGATGTCGAGGTTGCCGGATTCGATGCGTGAGATTTCGAGGATGCCGTTAATGAGGTCGGTGAGGCGGTCGGATTCCTCGTTGATGACGCCGAGAAATTCTTTACGAGTATCCTCGGTCATATTTTTGTCGTAAAGCATCGTCTCGGCGTATGCCTTAATGGAGGTAAGCGGCGTGCGAAGCTCGTGGGAGACGGAGGAGATGAAATCGGTTTTCATACGGTCGATTTCGCGCTGCTGAGAGACATCGTGGAGGACCATAACGATACCCGTCATGGTGCCGTCGTTTCTGCGGATGGGGGCGGCGGTGGCGGAAACGGGACAGGCACGTTTCCAGCGGTTGACAAGGGCGTCGTGGTCAGTGCCGGATTCTATTCTGCGGCTTTCGAGGACTTTGTCGAGTGGGCTTACGGCGGGCTGGGAGGTTATCTCGTTTATAATACTGATGACATCATCGACCAATTTGCCGCGGACTTCCTCGAATCTGTAGCCGGTGAGCTGTTCGGCGGCCTTATTGAAGAGCATAATGCGGTTTTCGGCGTCAACGGCGATAACGGCATCGACCATACTCGACAGGGTGACGGCGAGCAGCTCCTTTTCCTCGGCGAGTTGTTCGGTGCGCTCTTTTACCAGCTCGACAAGTTTTTCGTGGTATCTTTTAAGCTCGTCCTGAGTTTTTTTATGTTTGATGGCGATTTTGACGATTTCGGGCAAAACCTTGAGATAATTCCTGGCGGGGTCTTTAATGAGATAGTCGGAGGCGCCGGATTTCATCGCCTTGACGGCGAGTTCCTCGCTGCCGGTGCCGGTGGTGAAGACGGAGGGCGTATCGACGATTAAGTTGAGGATATCAAAGGCGGTGCCATCACCGAGGAGGTAATCGACAAAGACGATGTCGAATTTATCGCCGCCGATGATTTGCTTTGCCTGCGCGACGGAGCCGGCGATAACGTAGTCATAGGGAAGGTTTTCCTCCTTGACGAGGCGTTTGAAGGCCATCTGGTCGAGGTGGTCGTCTTCGACAAGGAGTATTTTGTATCGATTGTTTTCCACGGTTTATAATCCTGTGCCCGGCAACTCGCTGAGCGTCCAGTAGAGGTCAACGGCCCTCATCGCCTCGACGAATTTTTTATAGTCGGTGGGCTTGACGATGTAGCCGGCGACTGAGAATTTGAAGCTTTCGACCTTGTCCTGCTCGTCTTTAGAAGTAGTAAGGACGATTACAGGAATTTGTCTGACGGCGGCGTCGGTCTTGGCGGCTTTGAGGAATTCTATGCCGTTCATTTTGGGCATATTGAGGTCGAGAAGTATGAGGCAGGGCTTGTTATTCTCATCGACCTTCAAATAGTTGAGCGCCTCCTCGCCGTTGGTCTGATGGACGAGGGGATTATTGACCTTAAGGTCCTTCATCGCCCGTTTGACGGTCATAGCGTCAACGTTATCATCTTCGACAAGCATTATCGGTCTTGACGTTCGCATTTACAATCTCCTCAGCGCTATTGGGCAGTTCGCTTAGCGTCCAGTAAAGGTTAATAATTCTCATCGCTTCGACGAATTTCATATAGTCAATGGGTTTGACGATATAGCCGGCGACGTTGAGCTGGAAGGACTGAATCCAGTCCTGGTCGTCCTTGGATGTTGTCAGGACGATGGCAGGTATTTTTTTGAGTGCCTCGTCATTTTTTACGATTTTGAGGAACTCGATACCGTTCATTTTGGGCATATTGAGGTCGAGAAGGATAAGGCAGGGCCTCTCGTTTTTGGGGTCGTTGAGATAAACGAGGGCCTCCTCGCCATTGGCGGTGCGGACGAGCTGGTTAGCGACCTTGATATCCTTCAATGCACGCTTTACAGTCATTGCGTCAACGGTATCGTCTTCGAGCAGAAGGATAGGTTTAGAGTCGCGCATTTTGTGTCTCCTTTTGCTTTTCGACAAGTCCGTTCCAGGACCAGTAACGGATGATAATATCCATAGCCCTGAGGAACTCATCGTAGTCAACGGCTTTAATAACGTAACCAGCGACGCCTAAATTGAAGGTGTCGAATTTGTCCTGTTCATATCTGGAGACGGTGAGGACGACGACGGGGACGTGAAGGAGACGTTCGTCGGCCTTAATAATCTGGAGGAATTCGACGCCGCTGATTTTGGGCATATTAAGGTCGAGGAGAATGAGCGCAGGTTTATTGTCTTTAAGCTCCCTGAGGTAAGCAACGGCCTCTTCGCCGTCATTTTTGTGAACGAGCGGATTTTTGACCCTGAGGTCAGCGAGCGCCTGTTTGACAGTAGAGGCGTCCACGAGGTCGTCTTCAACGAGTAAGATTGGTTTTAACTTAGCCATAATTAATCTCCCTAACTTTTCGGCAGGGTAAAGAAGAAAGTGCTGCCCTGCCCAACGACAGAAGTGACCCATACCGAGCCACCGTTTAATTCAACGATTTTCTTGACGATAGTAAGGCCGATGCCAGTGCTTTCAGTTTTGTCTCTGGAGACGAGGGTCTGGAAGATTTCGAATATTTTTTCAAAGTACTGTTCCTTGATGCCGCAGCCATTGTCTTCGACGCTGAATTTCCAGAAATTTCCGTCATCGGCGCAATCGATATTAATGAGTCCATTTGGTTTATCGGTGTATTTAACGGCGTTGCTGATAAGGTTCTGGAAGACCTGCTTGAGGCGCAGACGATTATAGAAGACAACCGGCAGGGGCCTTTTGACTGCGATTTTGAAATTTTCGGGGACGTCGATTTCGACAATTATTTCGTCGAGGAGGACATTTACATCAATTTGCTGTTTTTCCTCGACGACCTGTCCGATGGAGGAATAACGCAGGATACCGTCGATGAATTCGCTCATGCGCTTGACGCGGGTTATGAGCAGGCGGAGCTGGTTTTTGCCTTCATCGTCAAGGTTGTCGTTATATTTACGAATGAGGCGGTCGGAAATTGAGCCGATACCCCGCAGAGGGGATTTGAGGTCGTGAGCGGTGATGTGAGCGAAGTTTTTAAGCTCCTGGTTGGTTTTTTTAAGCTCCTGGACGGTTTTATGAAGGTCGTGGTTGAGCTTGGCGAGGACCTGTTCGGTTTTTTTACGGTAGGTGATATCCCTGATAGTATGAACGAAATAGGCGGTCTGGCCATCATCATTATTAACCGGGTCAGCGGAGACGGCGATCCAGATATCTTTCTGGGGGATATATAATTCGGCCTCTTCGTGTTTGTTGGTCTGTCGCGCCATAAGCAGGGGGCAACGGTCGTTTGGCGTATCGGAGCCATGAAGCAGACTGTGGACTGTTTGGCCGAGGATTTTTCCCGGGGGTCTGCCGAAGAAACGAGCGGCTGCATGATTTGCCTGCATTATTTTAAAGTTCTTATCGACGAGCATAATGGGGTCCGAGGTTGCGTTAAAGGTGGCTTCCCATTCCTGCAGGGCCATAATGAGGGCGTGCTCGACCCTCTCGCGGTCGGTTAGAGGTTTATCAGCGGCGATAATACAGGATGTTGTCGAGTTATTTTGCATTAGCGGTTTTATTCTCCTGTTTTGGCAGTTCGCTTAGCCGCCAGTAAAGCATAACGGTATTGATAACGTCCATAAATTTGGCGTAGTCAACAGGTTTAATCATATAGCCGGCAGCGCCGAGCTCGAAGCTTTCCTGAACATCATGTCTTTCCTTGGATGTTGTGAGGACGACGACGGGAATGGGTTTAAGGTCCGGGAAGGTTTTGATGGCTTTAAGAAACTCCAAACCGCTCATTTTAGGCATATTGAGGTCAAGCAGTATAACAAAAGGTTTGTCGGCATCAGGGTCAGCAAGGTATTCGAGGCCCTCTTCGCCATTGAGGCAGTGAATCATGGAGAGGTTAATGTGGAGCTCTTTCATCGCCCTTTTAACCGTCATTGCGTCGACGGAGTCGTCTTCAATGAGCATTATCGGTTTTAGCAGTTGCATAAAGTTGCTCCTCTTGGTTTTTAGGCAAAGTAAAGAAGAAGGTGCTGCCTGTGCCTGGCTGTGACTCGACCCAGATTTTACCGCCGTAGAGTTCAATGATTTTTCTTGCGATGGCAAGACCGACGCCTGCTGTCTGGGGGGCTTCATTTTTAGGCAGCGTCTGGAAGATTCTGAAAATTCTTTCGAAGTATTTTCTTTCGATACCTGGTCCGTTGTCTGATATATAAAATTTCCAAAAGTCGCCCTGTTCTACGCAGCCGACTTTAATGAGGCCTTTGGGCTTGTCCATAAAGAGGACGGCGTTGGACAGGAGGTTCTGGAAGACGAGGGCAATGTTTTGGTATTCACAGGTCATCTGCGGGAGAGAATCGACGGCAATATGGATGTTGTCGCCGGGGCCGATTTTTTTGATAACGTCGTCCACAAGCGAGTTTAAGTTGACGGACTGGTCGTTTTGCCTGTTGCGGACGAGTTTTGAGAACCGGAGCATCCCGTCGATGAGCAGGTCGATTCTGACGACCCTTTCCTTAAGGAGTCGTATTTGTTCGCGGCCCTGCTGGTCGAACATTTTGCCATAGTCGCTTATAATCCAGTCGGCAAGCGTTCCTATTCCTCTGACGGGTGTTTTGAGGTCGTGTGCGGCCACGTGGACGAAGTCCTGAAGCTGCCTGTTGGATTGACTCAGCTCTGCAACAGTAGTTTCGAGGTCTTTATTAAGTTTTTCGAGGGCCTGCTCGGCTTTTTTTCGCTGAGCGGCCTCGATTTTTAGAGAAATCATATCAGCGACCGAGGCGGCGAAGTCCTGCTCGCAACTGGACCATTGCCTGATGGGGCCTACGTGCTCGTGGCAGATAATGCCGATGATTTGGCCGTTCAGACGGATGGGCACGTCAATCATCGAGGTAATGCCCTTAGGCAGCAGATAGGAAGCGGCAAATTCACATGTGCCGGGATTTGTAACGGCATTATTTGCCGTGACTATCCGGAGATTTTCAAGCACACTAAAGTACGTGGGGTAATCCTTAACATAAAGGGATTCGCCGCTTTCGTGAGCTTTGCGGCTTTTTATATAGCAGTCTCTACAGACAATCTCTGAGGAGTCGGAGGTGAAGAACCAGATGCCGACCCGCTCAACATTGAGGACTTCGGCGTCCTGTTCGGTAATAGTCCGCAGCAGGGAATCGAGGTCCTGTTCGGGCATATTGGCCAGCTTCATCAGGGTATTATGGTGTTGCATTGCCTGTTCAGCCCTTTCCGCGAGGATAGTTTCGGCCCTTATTTGCTCGGTAACATCGTTTACAGATTCGATAACTCCGGAGACGTTGCCTTCACAATCAATAAGCGGGAACGTCGAAAGTTCGACCCACTCAGCGTTGGTTCCGGGGCAGGGATTGGGAATAACTTTTTTCTGCGGTCTTCGTGTTTTGATTGTGGCCACGCAGGGGCAGCCCGGGCAGGCGGAATCGCGGTTGTGATACGCCTTGTAGCATTTCTTGCCTACAAGCGGCAAGCTGTCGCGGTGAGTATTTTCCATCCAGGTGTTAACCTTAATGATATTGAGGTCTTTATCCATAATTCCGATGCCGTCCTGGATGCTGTCAAATATATTGTCGAGAAAACGCTGATTTTGCCGCAGCTGTTTCTCGTTCTTTTTGCGTTCAATGATTTCATCGTTAAGCTCGTCAATGGTCTTTTTGAGTTTGAGGGTCATTTTCTGGAAGGAACGGGCCAGGTAACCGATTTCATCTTTTGCGTCAGAAGTCAAGTTTGTGTCGAGGTTTCCTGCGGTAATCTTAACAGTGGCGTCCTGAAGCTTAGAAATGGGTATAACAATGGAGCGATAGGTGATGGACACGGCCAGCAGGGCGAGGGCCATAATCGCAATACATGCCAGAAACAGAGAGCGTTTTAAATCGGCGATGGGAGAGAAAATCTCGGTGGTATCTGTTTCGGTCAGCAGGGACCAGCCGACGCCGTTTTTGCGGTGTGTGCGCGCGAAGAGTATTCTCTTTTGACCGGCTTTCTGACATACAACATACGATTTATAAGGGTCGCTGAATTGACAGGCAATTTTATTTGCTGCGTCTTCGAATATGTGATGGGGTTTTGTCGAGTATAATACCCTTGAGGACTCATCGACCAAGGTAAGCTGCATACTTTTATATTCAGCAGCGGCCTTGGCCTTTTCGATAGCATCGATTATCAACTTGATGTTCAAAACCGCCTTTATGACGCCGAGGAAATCGCCGTTTGCGGCATTAATTCTTGCGCCGATATCGATGGAATAAGTGTCGGAGCTGTCATCGAAGCTTGCGTTGCCGACATACAAGCCGTCCGATTTGGCAATCTGCCACCAATTTTCATCGGACTGGCAGTAATCAGTAGTTTTATTTGTGAGAGCGATATTCGCCCCGAACCGATTTGTTACGAAAATTTCAGAAAACAGCGGATAATTATATTTTTCATCATAGAACGATTTTTTGGAGGTAAGCTCTTCTGCGAGCATATTGGAAGACAACTGTTTTATAAGGTCTGCGACCTTATCGTCCGGCGAGACCCAGCATTTGTCAACCTGCTCGATATAGCCGTTGGGGTCCGGCATAGCTTCGAACTGCGAGTTTGAGGCAATGAGGAAGTCCTTGAGCATCTCGTCGGCGGCGTATGACTGTATGGCCTCAATCCTGGAGGTTAGGTTACAGTGTATTTCATTCAGGACATATTCTGCAAAGGTGACGGAATTTTCGCCTATGGTGTTTTCGAGTGTTGATTCGGCCGTGCGCAGGCCAAAATATCCGAGCGCTGCGATAAGTATCGCAAGGCCGAGAAAGCCGGAAGTCAGTTTATGGCCTATTTTCATTTGGTATCAACACCTTGAGAATTCGCACTATCGGCGCTTTGCGCCGCATTAACGGTTACGGTATCCTCGTCCTGTTCCGACTTGGGTTCAGGAGCACCTGCAATGGGGAATGTAAAGAAGAAAGTGGTGCCTTTACCGACTTCGGAATCGAGCCAGATTTTTCCGTCGTAAAGCTCCACGATTTTTTTAACGACGGTCAGGCCGATGCCTGTGCTTTCGAACTCATCCCTCGGGGCGAGCGTCTGGAAAATCTTGAAGATTCGTTCCCAGTGCTGCTTTTCGATACCGGGGCCGTTATCGGCGATACTGAATTTCCAGAATTCACCTTCCTGTATGCAGCCGACTTTAATAATGCCGTCGGGTTTATCCATATATTTTATGGCGTTACTAAGCAGGTTCTGGAAGACCTGCGTGATACGTGTCTCCTCGCATTTGACGGCGGGCAATTCAGAAACGACGGTAATGCTGATGTTTTTGGGCGGGGCGAGCATATCGATGATTTCGGGGAGCAATTTGGCGAGATTGACTTCGACTATTTTTTCTCTTACGCGGCCGACCCTCGAGTACTGCAAAATGCCGTCGATGAGGTTGTGCATTCTGTCAACGCGCTGTTTGAGGAGATTAAGCTGCTCCTGGCCGTCGGCATCGAGCTTGTCGGCGTAATCGGCGGATATCCAGTCGGCCAGCGTTTTAATCGCGCGCAGCGGCGCTTTAAGGTCGTGGCTTGCGATATAAGCGAAGTCCTTAAGCTCCTGATTAGCGCTTTCAAGCTCCTTAAGCAGCTCGGTTTGCTTTCGCTCGGCTTTCTCTCGCTCCCCGATTTCCTCTTTAAGGTTCTCATTTGCGAGGGTCAGTTCGCTTGTTCGCTGCTGTACCCTTGCCTCAAGCTCACCCTTTGCCTTGACCAGCTCAGAATCGCGCTGCTGAATCTGCTCAAGCATTTCATTGAACGAATCAATGAGCATTCCGACCTCGTCGTTATTTTTTTTAGCGGCGCGAGTGGAGTAGTCCTTTTTTTCAGATACGTCTCTCGCGATTTTTGCCAGCGTCAGGATGGGCCCCGAGATAATCTGCTGGAGGCGCGAAGAGATAAAGTAAGCGGCAATAGCTGAAAGCACCAGGGCGATAAGCGTATTTTCAATGTTGCGTCTGAGGGCTGTGTACATCGGGCCGAGGTCGCAACGCAGGCAAACGGTTCCTATGGTTTCATCATCGAGAACAATGGGTTTGAAAATGGTAAGCAGTCCGCCGGAGGTAATGTTTCCCTGCCGGCGCGAAGCAATCATCAGGCGTTCTTTGTCGGCCTCGTTTTTAGCGTAACTGGCAAAGACAGTGCCGTCTTTTTTGTAAACGCAGGCGAAAACGATAGAGGAGTTTGCTTTAAGGGCTTTAAGTGTTTCCTGCGCATCTTCAACATCTTCGAATGTCAGTGCGGCCTTGCTGTTTTCGGCGGTGATTCCCGCTTGCGTGGAAAGGTTTTCGAGAAGGTTGTTTCTCAGGCCTCGCCATTCCCAGAACAGGAACGCAGAACCCACGAGGATAAGCGCCATAATGCAGGTGAGCATCACGATGGCAATGAGTTTGCGTTTTATCGCCATGTTTTGAACGGGAAGCATATATTATTTTGCCTCCCCTTCTGTGCCGGCGTTATGCGAGGTTACTTCGGCGCCGTCTTTGTAAACTTTTTTGGCGAGCCGGAGGAGCTGGGACCTGATTTTCAGGCCGTTTTTTTCCGCGGCAGTGAGATTTATATTGAAACGGATTTTATTATCTTCCATAAGAAAGTTGATAGTGCCGCCTAATTTTGCGAATTCGGCGCTGTTTCCGACGGTAAGGACGGCATTTTTATCCACGAGTTTGAAAATCTCGGACAGTTGTTTTTCCTCGGACTGGCAGATGAACAAAAGATGACAGTTCTTAATCGCCTGCTCATTTTCGGCCCGTTCCTTTTCTGACATTTTCCTGATATTTTCGAGGCCCGTGAAGTATTTGAGGACAACGTCGCGTTCCTCGACCTTTTTATTTTTGAAGACATCGGTAGCAGAGCCGAAGGGGTTTTCCCCGATAATGCCGATGATTATCTGCTTGCCGTTATCGGTCATTTTTTTCTCAGGCCAGTCAACGAACTTAAGGAAGTTGTATATGAAAGCGGCTTTGACCTCATATTCCTTGTATTGGCTGGAAGACGGATTTGAAAAGGCGACGGAAGCGAGCAGTCCAGTAAAAACTGCCGAGACGGCGAAGCAAAGCAGAGCAGTCCGTCGTGCGGACCGATGTGCCGGTCGATAGCGGGTGTTTGGCGTGTCAGCAAATCCTTTTGATTTTATCATAATTATAGTTGCCCCCGATACCGGTTAGAATTTGTATTCGAGCCAGACGCCGACCGCGGCCGCGTGGTCGCGGTAATCGCCTTTGCTGCCTATGTAGTTTCGTTTGTTGAGGTCTTTATCGAAGATGCCGAGCAGGTTGTAGCCGGTAATTCCGACTGTAAGGTTGTTGCTGGGCTTATATTGCAGACCGAGATTAAGATAATAGTTGCCCCGGCTTGATTTTTTCCAGCCGCTGTCAATCCAGGGATGGTCCGGCATATCGCCGCCGTCGGGGTAAGTTCCGGTCGCTGTAGCTCCGGGATACAGGTATGGAAAGGCATTTTCATAATCCTCCATACCCGGGAATTCCCAGTAAATGCGAAGCGACGCGTCGAAGGTCCATTTGTCATTGAGCTTTTGCTGAAAGATAAGTTTTGTTAAGTGATTTGACCAGTTGGCCAGGTCGTCGCCGTAGCCGTAGGGCTTTGCAGTCAGGTAAGTGCTTTGGCCTTCCTCGAGAGTAAAGTCGAGCAGTTTCGTATAAGCATGCGAAAACAGCAGTCGTGTTTTTTCCGTGTGGTAGGAGGCCTCAAGCTCTACACCGTATTCCTTTTGAGTGCCGACCGTGGAAGTTGCGCTTCCGGTCCACGATAAAAGTTCGAGGTTATAATGTACGAACAGAGACG
>CAYLXJ010000059.1:0-10153 GCA_964387385.1 uncultured Pirellulales bacterium | reverse complement strand
GACAAACCGCTTAGGAAGCGTCGATGACAAGACAAGTATATGTGATTACTACGATGAGGAAAAAGCACACGGTCATTCAATCAAGTCGTCGGCGGTACACACAAAATTCGGCGGCAAACTCATAAATATCATCGATACACCCGGCTACCCGGATTTCATTGGCCCTTCTATCAAGGCAATACCGGCAGCGGAAACCGCTCTTATAGTCATCAGCGCCTCGGCCGGCGTCGAAACCGTAACCCGCAAGGTCTTCGAAGTAACGACAAAGGCTGATAAGGCAAAAATCATCGTCATCAACAAAATGGACGCTGAAAACGTCGAGTGGCCCCGGCTGATAAAAGATATACAGGAATGCTTCGGCACAAAATGCCGCTGCGCGAACCTGCCTGCCGCCGACCACGCTTTTATTATCGATTGCATCACAAATAATGCGGGCAATTCCCTTGTGATGGACGTCGCCACTGCCCACACCGAGCTTCTCGAAAGCGTTATCGAGGCGGACGATGCACTTATGGAAAGCTATCTAGGCGGCCAGACAATTCCCCCTGAAAAAATCGCGTCCGTCTTCACGCAGGCACTTCTGTCAGGCACCGTCATCCCGATTGTTTTTACTAACGCACGAAAGGAAATCGGTATCGACGAGCTTCTAAATATAATTGTTAAATACGCACCCTCGCCCGACCAGGCGCCAGCACCGGTCCTCAAAACGGGCGACAAAGAGACACCGCTTAAGCCAGACCCGGCAGCCCCTTTAGCAGGACTGGTTTTCCGCATATCGTTTGACCCTCGCTCGAATATGAAATTTTCAACAATACGGATATTCAGCGGCACATTGAAGCCAGATACCAATATGATTCGAAACGACGAAAAGAAGGGCATCCGGCCGGGTCATATCCTCAAATCGCAGGGAGGCGAAACTACTGAAATCGAGGCCGCGACCGCGGGCGATATTATTACTTTAGGCAAGATTGAAGAATTGAAAATCGGCGACCTTATTAGCGATGGGCGCGTAACCGGCAAATTCGAGATGCCCGCCGCCCCTGAGCCGATGTTCGCCTTGGCGCTTGAGCCGGCAGCCCGCGGTGACGAGCAGAAAATCGGCACCGCCTTAGACAAGCTTTGCGAGGAAGACCCCTGCCTCAAGGTCAGCCGGGACGCTCAGACAAAAGAGCTTGTTCTCAACGGCTTAGGCGACCTGCACCTGCGTGTGATGCTGGAAAAAATGCAAAACCGCTCGAAGTTAAAGGTCAATACCAAAGAGCCGAAAATCCCCTACCGCGAGACCATCGCCCTGAAAGCAGAGGGGCATTACCGCCACAAAAAACAAACAGGCGGCGCGGGACAGTTCGGCGAGGTATATTTGCGAATCGAGCCCGCCGAGCGAAATTCAGACCCGCCGCTTCAGTATAACTGGGACATATTCGGCGGTTCAATACCGGGTCAGTTTGAGCCGGCGGTCCTCAAAGGCGTCAACGAGATTATGGAATCGGGCTTCGTCGCCGGCTTTCCTATGCAGGACATAAAATGCTCGGTTTACGACGGTAAATATCACCCCGTAGATTCGAAGGAAGTCGCCTTCCGCGCCGCGGGCAAAGGCGCATTTTTGGACGCCCTCGAAAAAGCAAAGCCCGTCCTGCTCGAGCCCATCGTCAATATGGAGATTTCCATACCGGCGGAAAATATCGGCGACATTGCCGGCGACCTCGCTGGCAAACGCGGCAGGGTCCTCGGACAGGAAATGCTGCCCGGAAATATGATTCTGATTAAGGCGCAGGTCCCGCTGGCGGAAGTAACGCAGTATAACAGCCAGTTGAAATCGGTCACTGGAGGACGCGGCAGCTATTCTATGTCGCTTAGCCATTACGAGATTGTTCCGCCCAACATCCAGATGCAGGTCGTCGCCCAATACGCAAAGCCCAAACAAGCCGCGGAATAGACGCAATAGCGGGCGATTTCGGCGTCTGTGGGAGGATAAAATGCCGGAAATCGACCAGATAGATAAACGCATGCCCGGCCAGACAACCCGCCTTGCCAGGGTAATCCTTACTGCGTTTCTTATTACGTTTATCACTGCCAGAATCGTTGTCTTTTTGATTATGGCCCGCAGGATACCCGGCCTTTACTTTTACGTCGGCGGCACGCATGTCCACCACCTCAACTACGGCATCTTCCTTTTGTCGGCGGTCGGTGCGTGGCTTTTGCTTAAACGCTCCGAAGGAAGTAAACTCACTGCCGCGGCCTTGATTTACGGGGTCGGCATGGGGCTGAATTTCGACGAGTTCGGGATGTGGATTCACCTCGGCGGCGGCTACTGGCAAAGGGCAAGCTGGGACGCCATAACCGTCATAACGGCCGCCTTTGGACTCATCGCCTTCGCTCCTTCGATAAAGCGATTTCGCCCCCATCACTTGTTTACAGCCGTTTTGATTATCGCTGCAGCGGGATTGTTTTTCTTTTTACTGGCCAAAACCTATAAATACGCGGAAAAGAAAATATCGCCGAAAATTCATAATATAGAAACAAACGCTCCGAAATAAACTTGGGGTTTGCTCCGTCGAGAAGCTTAACTGTCATTCCGACCGGAGCGACGCAAGGCGTCGCGCAGTGGAGGAATCTATTAAAACAGATTCCTCGACTCGCTACGCTCGCTCGGAATGACGCTTTTACAAATCAATATCAAAAGGAGTCATCGATGTTTGACAGAGTTCTCATTCTTTCGGCCTCGGCAGGCGCAGGTCACATCCGGGCCGCACAGGCAATTGAAAAGGCGTTCATTCAGCTTAATGCAGCTAAAGAACTGAAAAATATCGACACGCTGCAATACACAAATAAATTGTTCGAAAAGCTTTACTCGAAGACCTATATCGAGCTTGTCGATAAAGCGCCAGATGTGCTCGGCTGGCTCTACAACCACTTAGACAATCCCTGGCGGTTCGAACGGCGACGGCTTGCGTTTGACAAGCTAAACGCCCGTCCCTTTATCAAGCTGCTAAAAGAATATAATCCCGACCTGGCCGTATGCACGCATTTTCTACCTGCTGAGATTATCTCCTGGCTGAAACAAAAACGCGGCCTTACGACGCGACAGGCCATTATTGTGACGGATTTCGACCTGCACGCTATGTGGCTTTGCAGGCATTTCGAGCATTATTTTGTCGCTCTGGAAGAAACCAAACTGCATCTGCATGCGCTTGGCGTCCCGCCTGAAAAAATCACTGTCACGGGCATTCCCATTGACCCTGTCTTTTCTGAACACAAGGAGAAAATCGAAATGCGTAAAAAACTCGGCCTCGACATTAACCTGCCCGTTATTCTCACCTCGGCAGGCGGCTTCGGCGTAGGCCCTATGGAAATGCTCATCGAATCGCTGGTGAAAATGCGAAACAAGGTGCAGGTTGTAGCCGTATGCGGAAAAAACGAGGAATTAAAAGATCGCCTCGATAAACTCTCGAAAGAATACAGCGCAAACTCCCCCGTCAAAATCGTTCCCGTCGGCTATACGACTCAAATGGATGAGTATATGTCCGCGGCCGATTTGTTGTTAGGCAAACCGGGCGGCCTTACAACGTCCGAAGCACTTGCCAAAAATTTACCAATCGTAATAGTCCGGCCTATTCGCGGCCAGGAAGAGCGCAATGCCGACCATTTGCTCGAAGAAGGCGCTGCCATCCGCTGCAACAATCTTCCCGTCCTCGCTTACAAGATTGATAACCTGCTTGATAACCCCGCTCGTCTTAATGAAATGCGTAAAAACGTCCGCCGCCTTGCCCGCCCCGCAGCCGCCCTCGACATTGTCAGGAAACTTCTGACTCTGGGATTGACATAAAATGAAAAAAGTGATTTGTGAATCGTAATACGAGTGACGAGTCACGAGCGACGGTCACGATTCAATCGCCGCGGTAAGGGTCTGGCGGTTTTTGTCAATCCATCGGCATTTGCGAAGAATCATTTGCAGAAACTCCGTCCCCTTGAGATTGCCGAAAAATCCCGTCGCGGCAATGGGCAGAACCGCCTCGGCTATCATCGTCTCTATCATCAAATCCAAAAGTGAATCGAGCTTATGCTTGTCAAGCTCTATCACCTCGCTATAGCCCTCAAGCACCTGGACCAGTTTCGCCTGGTCGAGATAATCGGGCCAGTCGGCGGGATTCGGCTGAAAGCCCACCAGCGAAAACTGCAGCATCGCGTTGGCAAGGTCGGTAACCGGCGGGGCGATTTTCACCGTGTCGAAATCGAGCACCGCGACCAATTTACCCTTGTCGAAAAGCATATTGCCCGGATGCCAGTCGCCGTGGACAACCTGCTGAGGCCAGGAATCGAATCCCAGCTCGTTGACGCGCACGCTTGCGCTATTGTAAACAGCCGTCAATTCTTCCCCGCAGCGGTGCTTTCCCCTTTCGGCGCTCTGTGCAATGTCCGATGCGACTGTTTTGAGATGCCCCCTTACCGTCGAAGAATCGTGGAAGCTGGCCTTTAGCGGTTCCCACTCGAACTTGAAATCGGCAAGGTGCTGATGGAACTTGGCAAGCTGCCTTCCCACGTCGATTGTCTCTTCGGCCAAACCGCCGTATCGCGAGCCCCCTACGAATTTGAACATCTCATAGATGGAGCTGCCCAACTGCAGCATAGTACTGACTTTGTCCCGCGTCGTTATAAGCGGCGCGATAGGGAAAAAATGCCTCGCAAGATGTGTCTGCACGGCGTGAGCAAAGGCCACCCGGTAAACGTCGTCTTTACCCTGAATTCGCCTCTTAAGAAGAAATCTTCCCCTGTTGGTTGTTACAACTATTTTCGGCGCACGCTTGGAGCCGCCGACGAGGCGCATAACCTTGCGGATTTTTCCTATGTCATATCGGCCCAGCGCCTCAGTCAACTCGTCAGGCGTAAACCTGGTGTCCGACAGAAACCTCGTATCCGACGAAAATCTCGTGTCCGACGGAAAATCTGCCATAGAAAAATTAGAAATGACCTTTGGTTATCTGTTATTGAAATTCCAAGCCCATTAAAAACCGCGTTAACGCAAAAGCAGCAAGATAATTATCAATACTAATACCGCCGATAACGCCCCCAGCGCAAGTATAATCAGCTTGTAACGCGTTCTTATCTGCTCAAACATCGTCTCGCCGGGTACTTCGACTGCCTCACCATCCTCGAGCTTTTCAAGTTCTGAAACGTCGATTCGTCTGTGCGCTCGCATAGGGGCCTGCCCCTCACGAACGGCCTGCAAATCCTCGAGAAGCTCATCGACGTTTCTGTATCTTTGGGCCTTGTCCTTGGCCATCATCAACTCGATTACTTCTGAGACGCCCGCCGACAGGTTCGTGTTGATATGGTCGGGCGGCACAAGCTGGTCCTTGAGGTGTTTTTTCATAACCTCGACGGGGTCGTCTGCCATATAAGGCACCCGGCCCGTTACTAAATGATAAAACGTCGCGCCCAGACCGTAAATATCTGCCCGTTCGTCGATGTCCATCTCGCCGCGGATTTGCTCAGGCGAGATATAATATGGCGTGCCGTATGCTCTGCCTTTTTCGGTTTTGGCCGCCTCGATATCGGTCGTCTCGCGGGCAAGACCCATATCGGCCAGCTTTACAATCCCCTCCTTGTTTATCATTATGTTCTTCGGCTTGACGTCGCGGTGAATTAATCCTACTGAATGCGCGTGCCTCAGCGCTTCAGCCACTTGTATGATGATATCAAGCGCTTCCTGTTCGCCGAAGACCTTGCCCGCCGAGAGGTCCTCATACAGGGTCTTGCCCTCGACGTATTCCATCACAAAGTAGTGATAGCCGCCCGCCTCGCCGACGTCCACTGCCTGCACGATATTGGCGTGATTGAGCTTGCCCGCCGCCTGGCCTTCCTTGTAAAATCGCTCGACGTATTCCCTGTTCTCGGTAAACCGCTTCGGCAAAACCTTGATTGCAACAATCCGGTTCAAGCTCAACTGTCTCGCCTTATAAACCACTGCCATAGCGCCTGCGCCGATTTTACCCAAAATTTGATAGCCGGGTATCTGATGTGTGGCTGCGGGGCCTTTGGCCTCTTTTATGGAATTTCTAATACGCTGCGCCTGCGTCGCGGTAATATAACCTTTCTTAATAAGCAAATCCTGCAGCATAACAGGCCCCGTTTTCCGCTGGATTTCCGCCTCCTCGGCGCATCGTTTCACCTCGTCGCCGGTGCAAAGCCCCTGGTCAACAGCCATCTTGCCGAATATCGTATCGTAATTGGTAATGTCTTCAGCCATTTATGTTTTGCTTCTGCTTTTCTCTGGCTTCGGTTGGTGCACCTCTCTGGGCTCTAAACTCGTTATTATTCTTTATATCGGACCTTTGTCAAAGCAATTTCTTCCTGTAGTATCCCTTATTTATAAATTCGACCTTTTTTGAACGTCAGTTTAACCTTTTAAGGTTGATTTCGGCAATATATACGTCCAAACCAACCCTTTTGCCCATTGACTTGGCCCAAAATCCTGCTAAACTGTTTGTTTTCGCTGCCTTACCAGACCCGAAACGATAAGGAGGCAACCGGTGGCTTATAATTGTGTTGTTTTAGTAAAACAGGTTCCTGATACAAAAAGGATAACAGTTAAGGCAATGAACGATGACGGGACGGTCAACCGTGCCGCCCTGCCCGCCATTTTCAACCCCGAAGACCTCAACGCCCTCGAAATGGCCCTCGAAATAAAGGACAAATTCGGCGGCAGCGTTTCCGTTATAACAATGGGCCTGCCCGCAGCGGGAGCAATCATGCGTGACGCTCTATATCGCGGCGCAGACGACGCAATCCTCGTTACCGACAGGCGCTGTGCCGCCAGCGACACCCTGGCCACAAGCTATATACTTAGCTGCGCCGTCAGGCAGCTCAAATACGACGTCGTCCTTTGCGGCAGACAGGCAATCGACGGCGATACCGCTCAGGTCGGCCCCCAGTTGGCCGAAAAATTAGGCCTTCCACAAATCACGTATGTCGAAAAACTCATCGGTTTCGTTGACCGTCAAATAACCGTCCAGCGGAATATCGGCAACGGCTGGCAAAAGGTCAAAGCCAAGCTGCCCGTCCTGCTTACCGTGACGGCCGAGGCAAATGAGCCGAGGGTCGCTGCGGCCAGAAAAATGATGAAATACAAGGCCGCCCTTGCCCCCTGCGAAATCGAGCAGCAGCTCAAGGCCCAGAATCCTTCAGCAAAACCCGACGAGCTTAAGGCCCTCATAGACCTAAAAAAAGCGGAACTGAACAAAAAAGGACTTCTGATAAAACAATGGGACCTCGATTTCCTTTCTGCCGACCTCAACTGGTGCGGCCGAAATGGCTCCCCCACTAAAGTCCACCGCATCCAAAGCGTCGTCCTCGCCTCTAAGGAAACCAAGTCCGTCGACCCGACCGACGCCGGCCTTACCGATATGCTCCACGAACTTATTGAAGATAAAATAATCGCATAACAAGAGACGAGAATATGATAGATGTGAATAGACAAGGTGAAGTTTGGGTTTTTGCAGAACAGCACAACAGTCATCTTGAGGACACACCCCTCGAGCTATTGAGCAGGGCAAGACGACTGGCTGATATTCTTAAAGTCCCTCTGGGAGTGATTTTGCCAGGCGATAAAGTAAAAACGCTCGCGGAACGCCTCTTCCACTGCGGCGCGGACAAAGTTTATCTGGTGGAAAATCCCCTCCTCGAACATTATCAGGCAAACAGTTACGCTAAAGTAATCTTCGACCTCATTCACAAGCACAAGCCGCAAATCGTCCTCTACGGCGCAACACCCACAGGACGCGACCTCGCTCCGCGCATCGCAAGCGCAGCGAAGGCGGGCCTTACAGCCGACTGCACCGATCTGCAAATCGGCGACCATACAACCAGCGACGGCCACTTGCACAATAACCTCCTGTTTCAGATTCGCCCCGCATTCGGCGGAAATATAATCGCGACCATTATCAATTTCGACCGTTGGCCCCAAATGGCCACAGTCCGCGAGGGCGTTATGCCTATGCCCGTGCCCGACTCGACGAGAAAAGGCAAAATCATCGCCGAGAAAGTACAGCTGTCAGAGGACGACCTGCCGCTTGAAATCCTCGAGCAGCATACAAGACCCAAAAAAGTAAACCTCAAGGCCGCCAGAATAATCGTAGCAGGCGGCGCAGGCGTCGGCAGCAAGGATAACTTCCGCCTGATTTGGGACCTCGCCAACTGCCTCGGAGCGGCGCCGGCCGGAACAAGGGCCGCCGTTGACCTCGGCTTCATCGACCACGACCACCAGATAGGTCAGACCGGAACAACCGTAAGACCATCGCTCTATATCGCAGTCGGTATCAGCGGCGCTATTCAGCACCAGGCGGGTATGCACCAGAGTCAGAAAATCGTCGCGATAAATAACGACCCGCAGGCCCCAATTTTTGACATCGCCCATTATAAAATCGTAGGCGACCTAAACGACGTCGTCCCGAAAATGATTAAGACAATAAAAGAAAAAGGATTCAAGGAGCCGGCTGCTGCAGCAGGTGAATAAAAATGCCGAACTTTTACAAAGATAATGATGACATTCAATTCCTCTTCAAACACATCGACCTCGGCGCACTCGCAGAACTTACCGAGGAAAATTATAAATTCGCCGGTCAATTTGATTGCGCCCCCGCAGATGCGGCCGAGGCCGTAAAAAATTACGATATGGTCCTCGATTCCTTAGGCGCGTTAAGCGGCGAATTTATCGCGCCTCGCGCAGAATCCGTTGACCGCGAGGGCAACACCCTAACCCCTGACGGCACTGTAGCTTACGCAAAAGGCATCGCCGAATCGCTCGATAAACTCGCCAAGGCGGAAGTTATGGGTTTCACACTGCCCCATCGCTTCGGCGGACTCAATTTCCCTAACCTCATTTACTCAATAGCAATCGAAATCGTCTCCCGTGCCGACGCCTCGCTTATGAACATTTTCGGCCTGCAGGGTATCGCAGAAACCATTAACGCCTTCGCTTCTGAGGAAATAAAGCAAAAATACCTCCCCGATTTCGCCGCCGGCAAAGTTACAGGCGCTATGGTCCTTACCGAACCCGACGCCGGCTCTGATTTGCAGGCGGTAAAATTACGCGCGTTTCAGGACAATTCCGGCAACTGGTTCCTGCACGGCGTCAAGCGTTTCATAACCAATGGATGCGGAGAGTTCCTGCTCGTCCTTGCCCGCAGAGAGCATGACCGCGCAGGCGGGCTGGGCTTGAGCTTATTTGTCTGCGACCGCGGCCCGACCGTTCATATACGCCGGCTTGAAGACAAACTCGGCATTCATGGCAGCCCTACCTGCGAAATCTTCTTCAATAACACGCCCTGCCAAATCATCGGCGAACGCCAGCGCGGCCTTGTAACCTATGTAATGTCGCTTATGAACGGCGCCCGCATCGGCATAGCGGGACAATCAATGGGTATCGCCGAGGCCGCTTACCGCGTCGCACGCGATTACGCAGCAAGCAGAAAGCAATTCGGC
Organism: uncultured Pirellulales bacterium; assembly: GCA_964387385.1. Classification (GTDB taxonomy): domain Bacteria; phylum Planctomycetota; class Phycisphaerae; order Sedimentisphaerales; family Anaerobacaceae; genus Fen-1362. The sequence continues at coordinate 673 of CAYLXJ010000059.1, read as the reverse complement.
GTCGCTATCGAAAAACTCCCCGCTGTCCGCGATATGCTTATTGATATGAAAATCTCTCTCGAAGCGGGACGTGCCCTGCTTTACGAGACCTCCCGCATCGTTGACCACAATATCGCTGCCGAGAAAAAACTTGAATTTAACCCCCCCGCCGAAAAAGAGCAGTTAAAAGCCCTAAAAGAACGCTCCCGAAAACTTGACCGCCTCGCCTCGATGCTCACACCTATGAGCAAGTACTTCTGTTCCGAAATGGCCAATCGCGTCGCATACGACTCAATCCAGGTCCTCGGCGGCTCCGGCTTTATGCGCGACTATGCCGTGGAACGACACGCAAGGGACGCTCGAATAACAACCATTTACGAAGGCACAAGTCAGCTTCAAATCGTCGCGGCGGTCCGCGGGGTATGCTCAGGCGCCTGCGAAAAATACCTGACGGAATTGGCCGGGCAAAATTATGACCCCGAACTCAAAGACCTGCTCGATAAGCTCGCCGAAGGAACAGAACATCTCAAAAACTCCGTCGCCTTCGTAAAACAGCAGGGAACGGAGTTTATGGACCTTTATGGCAGACCTTTAGTCGATATCGCAATTAACCTGATTATCGGCTACCTGTTCTGCGGCCAGGCAGGTACAAAAGTCGATATGGAAGTTCTCGTCGAAGACGCTGTCGGCGCCT
>CAYLXJ010000058.1:0-10181 GCA_964387385.1 uncultured Pirellulales bacterium | reverse complement strand
AAAGCGATTTTGTTCTCGGTGCTCGATAATTCCTCCTGAACTGCCAGAAAGTTCTGGTTGGCTTTCAAGTCGGGATAATTTTCAACAACAAGCAGAAATTTGCTCAGGGCCTCGCCCAGTGCCCCTTCGGCCTTCGACGCCTCCGCGACCGACTTTGCTCCCATTGCCTGCGCACGCGCATCCGTTATTGCCTCAAGCGTTCCCCGCTCGTGCTTCATATACCCTTTGGCCGTCTCGACAAGGTTCGGTATCAAATCGTGCCTGCGCTTAAGCTGCACGTCTATCTGCGACCAGGCGTTATCGACCTGATTGCGAAGCCCCACCAGTGAATTATAGACCCCGATGACAAACAAAACCAATAAAATCAGGATTACGGCAAAAATCACTAAAACAACCAATATCCCGCTCAAGATACCCATAATTTCTCTCCTTTAGTAGGGCGGGGCTTGCCCCGCCGATTTTCTTGTTTTTACATGGCGTTACTGATTTTTTTAATTCCGACGCCAAGCGTCGCTTTCGAAATCCTGTCAAGCTCCTTTTGAGGCCCGACAAAATGAAATACGCTGTGTATATGCGTGCCTCTTTCATTCGGCTTCAATGATAGCGCAGGCGACAATGTCTCAAGCTCGTAAAAAGGCCCTAATTGAGAGCCGTCCTTTAGGGGGCCGTCATTGTAAGAATTTATCGCATCGCCGCTATATGGTTTTTCCTGTATTTTCCAGGAATTGTCCAAGTAATCTGTCGCGTTCTCCGGCTTTGTGTATTGAACGAGCGTCAGCACCCTATTTTTCTCATCGTAGCTTCCTAAAATCGGTTTGGCCCGTTTAGCCGAAAGTCCGATTTTGCTCCTGTGCTTGCCGTCGGCCTTGAAAAAAAGCATATCGTCTTTCACGATTAACCTCTCCGCAGGCACTTTTCCGAAATACTCGTCATTCACCTTCGGCCCCAACGTTTTCTCATCGCCTTTGTTAAACGGTATTACAACCGTCGTGCCGGGCGAGGGTGTAAACATACTCAAAATCCAAATCGACAAAAGTCCCGTCTCTTTCTTCCACTCATTTTCGCCGACGTTAGTGATTTTGCTCTCGGTCTCGTATGCGACCACACTTACCGAATCATTCAGCGGCGTACCGATTTTATCTGCTGCTTCTGTTTTATCCAAAAGCCGGATTGTCCGGTCTATCCGAATTTCAAAAGTCGTTCCCGACCAGTTGGTTAATGACGTTTTTTTCACAAATCTCGCCTCGCCGCTTTCTTTGGAAACCACGTCGAACGGCTCAGTGTCGATTACCGCGGGCACCTGCCAGTGCTCGAAATCAAATGGCGCTCCTTTCGGGAAATATATGCTGAATTGTCCCCCCTCAGGCCCTATCCAGAACCGTTCCTCGCCCCCGAAAACGTTGAAATGCGGCTCAATCTTCTCTGAGTTTATACGCTGTCTGTTTATCCAGCCGAAACTCAAACCTCCTGGCCCTTCTGCAGTGCTCGTCATTACCCGCCCCTGATACTCAGGCGCGATGGCTAATTGTGCCTTTCCCGGTGTGCCGGTTAAGACAATGACCTCGGTATGTTTTCTCAGAAAATCGAGGTCTTCGCCGAAAGTGCTCGACTTTCCGGACATTTGACTGCATCCTCCAATGAAGAGTATCATAGTTAGGGCCGGTCCCGTGAATATCTTTATATTTTTCATAATCGCCTTACTTTAATCAAAACAGCGTCCCCGTCAACTATTTTCACCTTATAAAATAATCGTTTCTCAATAGGCCAAACGGCTAAAAAAAAATTCAAAATGCTTGCTTTTTTGGTGCCTAAAAGATACATTTGAAAGTTTATATAGTAAAGCTAATCTGGCCTGTAACTGAAAGTCCGTTTTTATTTAGCGAAGTCATGCTTAGACAACTCAATCTCGTTGATGGCCGGCTCGTTGAAAGCCAAACTGGCACGGGCACAATCACTGTATATATTACTCCTGATGAGACCGAACGCAAATATCTTATCGAGCAGCTCAAAATAGACGAACACACACTCAATTCATCCCTCGACCCCGACGAGCCGAGCCGGCTTGAGTTTGAGCCCGAACATGTCGCTATGATTTTCAAAAGGCCCAAACGCTACCTGGCCGCCGATAATTTCCTCTTCAAAGTCGCTTCCACCGGCGCATTTATTTTCAAGGACCGACTCATCATCGTTGTTGCGGAAGACGTTCCCCTTTTCGAAGGCAGGCCGTTTTTCAGGCTGCAGTCCGTTCAGGACGTAGCCCTTCGGCTTATTTATCGCAGTATCGCCCACTTTGTCGAGCATATCAGGGGTATCGACGCAATATCCAGCGAATTAGAGCAGCAGATTTATATCTCTATGGAAAATAAGCACCTCGTCCACCTTTTTATGCTCGAAAAATCGCTTGTCTATTATCTTAACGCCATCAATTCCAACGGTGCCCTGATTGAAAAGCTCAAGAACAATGCCGCCAAAATCGGCTTCTCGCCGGAGAATATCGAGTTCTTAGACGATATTATGATTGAAAACAACCAATGCCGGATACAAACCGAGATTTACTCGCAGGTCCTCGCCTCCCTGATGGACGCCCGCGCATCAATCGTCAGCAACAACCTCAACATCCGAATCAAGGCGCTGACGCTTATAACAATCGCGATTATGCTGCCTACGTTTGTTGTCAGCTTGTTTTCGATGAATGTGAGAATTCCTCTGGCCTGGTTTGACCACGCATTTTGGATAATCTCGTTCTTGGCAGCGATGTCGGCTGTTATCGTCGGTCTCCTCTGGTGGCGCAGAAGATGGTAGCTTTTTACTTTTGCCTTATTTAGCGCCGAACATATCAGCCAATACCTGTTTTATTTTATTACCCTCTCCGAGGTCAGTCCTATCGATTATCTCGTTTAGTTCGCCTCTGTCGAACCAAAGGCCGTCACCCTTCGCACATCTATCTATCAATAAAGCTGGTTCACCTTTACCTGCTGATACTTGCTCCATCATCTTGTCGCATATCGGGCATTTTCTTTGCATCCGGCTTTCGGGCGCCTTTTTGAATGAATTAATCAACATCTTGGATTTATCGCCGTTGCCTAAAAGAAGCTGAAGTTCCCCCTTATCCAGCCAAATCCCCTCACAGGACGTGCAATAGTCGATTTCCACCTCCGCGAGTTCCATCGTTATCATCGCGTTTTTGCAAACAGGGCAATCCATAACAATCACTCCTTTAATCCCGACAGACAAGCTATTATCTGCTTTACAGGCCTAATCTTACATTTCGCACCTTCGCCGGTCAATCTCGCTCAAAGTTGCTTTTTTCAAGAAAACGACAAATTTTCCTTGTGTCTGTCCTCGCAGCGAGGTATAATCATAAAACGCTGAAAATTAAAAAATTTATCGAAAGGTAAATTATGCACACACACTCCCAATGGAAGGGTTTTCAGTGCCGCCGGTGCGGCAAATGCTGCGCCGAGATGGGGCTTCCCTATGATTCCCAGAAAATAGGCGAAATCGCGCGTTTCCTCGGCCTGACTGTAGATAAAGTTATAGAGAGATACTATGGCCGGTTTTGCGATGACCACAAAAGCTGGGTTTCCGAGCCGCACAAAAGAACTCCCTGTCCCTTTCTTATGACGATTGCCGATAATAAAAAGGCCTGCGCTATTTATCCGATTCGCCCAAAGGCCTGCAGGAATTTTCCGCTCGAATCCGCCTTTGACGCTCCCTGGATTGACTGCCCCGCCAAAGCCGACCTCGATAAACAAAAAGATAAAGACGAAATTCAGGCACAGAAAATTTGACGCCTTCTGATACGCTTGCTTATTTGCTTCCGGAGATACTCCTCACAACGAATTTCGCGTAATTACCCTCGTATGTCCGGACAACATATGTACGACCCGCTATGGACGGCCGCGATAAAGACCTGCTTGTCCGCAATTTATGATGAACATAACCTGCGCTATTGTGACGTGAGAAGTTTAAACGGCTCAGTCAGGCCATAACCGACAGTATGGTATTTGTTGCCCGTTGGGGGACCTTTTGGCGGCGCTTCGCGGAAACTCTGTGGGCGTACCTCCCCCGGCAAGGGCTTACTGTGATGAGGCCCCAAGGTATTTTTCAAAGTGCCTATAACGACGACCTCGATTTCGTTTTTGCCTTTTTTAATTTGTCTTGTAACCTCGCATTGCCAGGGCTGATGCCAGATATATCCGGTGTCTTTTCCGTTGACGAGGACCTTAGCGACGCTTCCCTGCCAATCGGCTAATTGAATAAAGTACCTGCTTTTTGTTTCAACTATATTGAAACGCTGTTGATATGAAGCCCCTTGGTTATAAAGGGGGGAACCTTGTTTATTCCAATGGCCTAATTCCATCGGCGTATCAGGCCCGATCACGAATCCCGCATCCTCCGGGTCGAGTTTGAAATCGCCTAAAATATAGGCCGCTGCGATTTCGTGATAAACCGTGAAAGGTCTTGCTTTTATCGTAACTTTGTTCTCGCCGGTCTTCGCTGCTGAACTTATGTTTATTTTTCCAAATGACTTATCGAGCCACCACGAGTTTTGCTTTGCCTTTACCTTTTTACCGTTGCAGTAAATCGTATAAAGGTCTGGCCGCTCGATTACCAGATGCAATTGGTTAGCGGGCTTGCCCCGAATCGTAAAACGATATGTAACCTCGAAGCCGCTGTCTTCGGCGAATTTTCTGCTGATGATTTCATCGCCGAACTGCACCGCGTGGTCAAAAGGATTATTCTTGAAGCCGTGTTCTTGAAACGCCATTTCCGCGGCCTTACTATAATGAATTTTTTCGGCTTTTCTTTCACCGACGCTTATATCGACGAAATCCAGAGTAAGGATGTTTTGCCCCGTTCGTTTGATTTTCATTTCCCCCGCCGGCTCAATCGGCGTGTATTTCACCGATTCCGGCTTGGCCGGTGCAATGGGCTTATTTGAAAGAAACAATAGCAAACTGCCGCACGGTTCAAGTCCAAATTCCGCATTTATTCCTTTGTTGGTCTTAGAAAACGCGTATGGCGAGATTGTTCCCGTTTCGACGTCCCATTTCTCGATACCTTGTGCGTTTGATTCGATAATACCCTTGCAAGGCGAGTTTATATCAGTATTTGTCAGGAATAACAGTTCGCCGTCGTCGAGTTTTCGCCTGTGATGAAGCAGAAGGCCATCGCCTGAATTTTTAATTACGAAATTGTTTTTCGTCTTTTCAAGCAAAAGGTCTGTCAGTTCATTCGGCTCGACCTTTTTGAAGCCGGCCATTTTGGCAAGTTCTGCGCCTTTTACACTTTCTTTCCCATCTGCGAGCGTCGGCTCTTCCCCGCAGGACAGAATCTCTCCGCCTGCCGAGGCATACTTTTCTATAAGATCCTTCGTCGGTCTGTTGAGGTTCTCTAACATTTCAGGCAGCACAGTTACGTTATACTTTCGTTGTCCAACTTTCAGCGTCGCACCCTCGACCGAGCCAAAACGGGCGATTATGTCTTCGCAGCCAATGTCGAATTCGACGTGCCCTTTGGCAAGTGTCGTAATCATTAACTGAAACCGGCTGCCGATTTTATCGAGATGGGTTCTTTGCTCGGTCCCGAATTGATACATCCAGGCCGTGCTCGTCGGCTCTATAATGAGAATATTATTGACCTGCTCGCCCTGCGAAAGAGCCGCCGAAAGACGGGCAAAGTAATTTACCAATACGTGATAGGCCTCCCACCACGGCTCGTGATACGAAAACGACTGCGGATAGTCCGCCTTTCTTGCTCCCCTGATACTAACATACGACAAATGCTCATTCATCGTGTTGACGCCCAATACCAGAAGCCAGTCGCCGATTCGTTTCATATCCTCGAATCGAAGTTCCCAGCCGGCCCCGCCATAGGCCTCGCAAAGCGTTCGCTTTCTACCAAACTGATTTGCCGCGCTGGATAGTTCCTTGACTGAGCGTATATTGCCGAACTGTGAACGTACCTGCTCGCTGTATCGGTTGAACAATATGTCAATTCCCGGCCGGTGAAACCAGGCGTACATCGCCATATTATCCGGCACCCTCGTGCAGTTGGGCCATTCGTGTTCCCAGTAATGACCTGTGAATTCGAGGTTATTTTTATCGCAGTATTCGTAATAGGGTTTTGCCCACCGTTCGATAAACATATCGAGCACAACTGAATAGTAGTTATGTCTGACCTGTTTGAAATTTCCCTTTGCCTCAACTAACAGGGGCAGATTATCAATCAGCGAATAGCCCCATTTTTTCTCAAAGAACTGCGGCAAATCGTCCGCCCAGGGAAGCTGTCCCGCGGGCTGGATGTGCGGCTCATCGGTAAACACGCCCGGTATCTCTTGGCCGAAATGCTCACCGAAATCACGTTTATAAGGTTCAAGCGTTACTTCGAGGAATTTTTCCGTTACGCCTTTTGTTAAAAGATTGACGTATCTGCCATTGGCGAACATTCCTCCCGGATTGGCCTTGACTACTTTTGCGACGAGGCATCTTGTCCGGCCCGTCATTTCGCCCGACTTAACTTTATCACTGATGTTCTTATAGCCGTTGTCGAGTCGCTGATAAACCGCTATGATGTCTTCTGTCCATTTAGGGATATCGTTTTCATCACGGATAACAAGCCCGATTCCCTCCGAATCCGGCATTACCCTCGGTACGATTCCACCCGCGAAGCCCGAGGGATATGAATTCTCGTCATAAAGCCAGACCTTAATTCCAAGCCGTTTGGCCTCCTTCAGCGCGACACCACACAGGCGAAGCCACTCTCGCGATAAATAAGGCGTCATCAGTCCAGGCCTTGCGTGTATAAAAACCTGCCTTATTCCCTGAGAATGTAAATCCTGAAGCGTCGAAATAACCATTTCATCGGTCATCATTTCGTTCCAGACCCAGAACGGCGCAGAGCTGTATTCCGCCGTAGGATTTAGGAAAAGTTGTCTTGCTGTCGATGAGTCCGTCGCCTGTGCCGAATAAATGCCGGTAAGCATAATCGCTGAAAGAACCATCGTTATCATTCGCTTGTTCATAATGTCTTTTATTTTCACTATTCTCTGCTAAACTGCAAGGACTTCTATTTCTTGAAAAATCAGGGCCTAAGCTGTAAATTCATCGGTTTCAGCATTGCGGAATAGTGATACTTGATAGTTTAAGGAGCGACAAAATGAGACGGGCGAAAAAATCGTTGTTATCAATCCTGATATTTGAAATGTTGATTTTTGTTCAGGCGAATAATTCAATCGCAGCCGAAACAGGCAGGCAACGCCTGTTGATGGATTTCGGTTGGCGGTTTGCTTTGGGGCACGCATACGATGCGGATAAGGATTTTAAGCACGGCACGAGCTATTTTTCCTATTTTGCCAAAACCGGCTATGGCGACGGTCCCGCCGCCGCTGATTTTGACGACCGCGCCTGGCGAGTTATCGATTTACCTCACGACTGGGCGGTCGAAATGCCTTTCGACAATAAAGGCAGTCACAGCCATGGTTACAAGGCCGTTGGCAGGGCATTTCCCGAAAATAGCGTCGGCTGGTATCGTAAAAAGTTTTTTGTTCCCAATTCAGACCTCGGCCGGCGGATTGTTGTCGAATTTGACGGCGTTCATCGCGACTCGCGTCTCTTTCTTAACGGCTTCTATATCGGCACCGAACATTCCGGCTACAGCAGCTTTCAATACGATATTACCGATTATCTCAATTACGGCGGCGATAATACAATAGCCGTGCGGGTCGATGTTACTATGGAAGAGGGCTGGTTTTACGAAGGGGCGGGCATATATCGCCACGTCTGGCTCACAAAAACCGCGCCTTTGCATGTTGCCCAGTATGGTGTTTTCGTTGCTTCTCAAATAATCGGCGATTCGGCAAAGCTTAATGCAGCAACAACAGTTATCAATGAAAATAAACGGGAGTCGGGCTTTGATATCGTTCAAACCATTGAGGACGCTGATGGTAAAACAATAGCAAGCGGTGAAGTTAAGTCCCTGCAGCTTAAGCCGGGTGAAAAGAAAGAATACTCCTGTGCAATCGATGTCAACAATGCCAAACTATGGTCTGTCGAATCGCCTTATTTGTATAAACTCGTCACAACCCTTAACTCCGAAGGCACGGTTATCGATAAATACGAGACCACTTTCGGAATCAGGACGGTGCGTTTTGACCCGAACGAGGGATTTTTCCTGAACGGTAAACGTGTTGCTATTAAAGGCACAAACAATCATCAGGACCACGCAGGCGTAGGCACGGCCATTCCTGATGCGCTTCAGGAGTTTCGTATCGCGCGGCTGAAATCGATGGGCAGTAACGCCTATCGCTGTTCTCATAATCCGCCCACGCCCGAATTACTCGACGCCTGCGACCGGCTGGGAATGCTCGTCCTCGATGAAAACCGTCTGATGGGCTCGTCGCCCGAACATTTCCAGCAATTAGAAAAATTGATCCTGCGCGACCGCAATCATCCCTGTGTGATTATCTGGTCGTTAGGCAACGAGGAATGGTCGATAGAGGGCAATGTAAAAGGCGCACGCATCGCCGAGACAATGCAGACGTTCGCCCAGCAGCTTGACCCGACTCGTCGGATTACTACCGCTATCAGCGGCGGATGGGGCCAGGGCATTTCCACCGTTATCGACGTTATGGGGTATAATTACCTGACTCACGGAAGTATAGACGACCACCATAAAAAATTCCCCAAACAGCCCTCGATGCTTACCGAGGAATCTACGACCGGCGCGACACGAGGTATTTATGAAACAGACAGGGCAAAGGGCTTTATGGCCCCTGGCGACTATGCTTCCTCCCGGCCGGGGATTGAAAGAGGAATACAATTTTGCGCAGAAAGGCCTTTCGTATCGGGCTTGTTTTTTTGGACCGGATTCGATTATCGAGGCGAGGCAAATCCCTTCGGCTGGCCGCAGGTCAATACACATTTCGGCATAATCGACCTTTGCGGCTTCCCGAAAGATACATATTATTACCTCAAATCTGTCTGGACCGACGAACCCGTTCTGCATATTTTCCCGCACTGGAACTGGGCCGATAAAGTTGGTAAACCAATTAAAATATGGACATACAGCAATTGCGACCAAGTCGAACTTTTCCTCAACGCTCAATCCTTAGGCCGCAAGCCGATGCCGAAGCTTTCACATTTAGAGTGGGACGTTAATTATGAGCCGGGGATGCTTTCAGCAAAAGGATATAAAGGCGGCAGCGAAATAATAACCGCAAAAGTCGAAACAACGGGCGCACCCGCCGCGATACGTCTCATCCCCGACCGCGATTCTATCAAGGCCGACGGCGCTGATGTTTCGGTTGTAACCATCCAGGTGGAGGACGATAAAGGACGCATCGTTCCCACAGCCGGCAATGATATCGTGTTTAAACTTCAGGGCGAGGGCAAAATCATTGGCGTAGGCAACGGCAATCCTTCCAGCCACGAACCGGAACAGTTCCCCGATATCACGAGGATAGAGCTGATTAAGGACTTGAAAATGTTATTAATTGCCGATAAGGTGAATTTCTCTCAGACGGCTTATGAATTCGACGATTCTAATTGGACCGGTTTCAGGCAGGCCACAGAGGTCAATACTCCTAAAACAGACAATCTGATTGCTGTTCGCGGAACGTTCCAATTGCCAGCCATTCGTGATGATATAAAAGTTACGTTATTCGCAAAAAGCAACAGCGACAATCAGTCCGTTTACGTCAACGGCCACCTGATAGCTGACGGCATTAAACGTAACGCCCCCAATCAGGATTTTAAGCTTGATAATGCCATTCTGAAAGAAGGCAAAAATGTTTTCGCGGTGGTTGGCACTCCTTTTGTCGTAAGGCGACAATATGAAGAGTTAAACGCAGACCCCGGGGTGGTGCAGGTCTTTATTCCTGCTCAGCAATGGAAACGCAAGGCGTTTAATGGCTTGGCGCAGATTATCGTTCAATCGAAACATCAGCCGGGCGAAATTACCCTGACCGCCGACTCTGAGGGCCTGAAATCGTCGTCGATGAAAATCCAAACTCAATCAACAATCCCGTGACCGAGTGTGCCATAAATGAAAAATCCCGGCAAAAACCGGGGTTTTTCTGATTTCAATTCCGTGACTGTCAGTGTTTCATTCAGTGCAGGTCAATGTTTTAAACCACGTTTACTTTCCTGCCCGCAAACTGGATTTTGCCGGGGCTTATC
>CAYLXJ010000057.1:2136-10251 GCA_964387385.1 uncultured Pirellulales bacterium | reverse complement strand
ACTGCTTAAAGAGCAAGCACTTATGCGATTTCAGCTTAAAACCTGAAATTTTCTTAAAAATATGCTTCCATTTTGCCGAGAAAAGCGTAAGATATATATAGACAATGTGCTTACATTGTCATTACGTTGTAGAGGCCAATAGGGTGATAAGGAGATAGAAATGACTACTACAATAAATGCACGGATTGATTCGGAGGTCAAGAAGGAAGCTACAAAGATATTAAATTCTTTGGGGCTTACACCGTCTTGTGCTGTTTATATGTTTTTTAAGCAGATTATAATTCATCATGGCCTTCCTTTTGAGGTAAGACTTCCCAACAGGGAAACTCAGCAGGCAATAGAAGAATTAGAATCTGGAAAAGGCGCAAAGTTTGCTACGGTCAAGGAACTGTTTGAGGACCTTAAAAAGTGAAGAGAATCCGTCGCTCAAACAGATTCAAAAAAGATTTTAAAAAAGCAGAAAAACAGCATAAAGACATCGACCTTTTAGAAGACGTAATTACAAAACTTGCTAACGAAGAAATATTGCCGCCTAAACACAAAGACCATCCTTTAAAGGGGAATTGGGAAGGATACCGCGAACTTCACGTAACACCAGATTGGCTTCTAATTTATAAAATTACGCCAACCGAATTATTATTAGCGCGAATTGACTCACATTCTGAATTATACTAATTGATGCGCTTATCCTCTTTTTGTAAGCTGCTACAACTTATATCGGCTAATTTTCAAATTAGAAGCTATAAACTTTGGGATTTGGCTTTGAGTTTTAATTCGGCGCAAGCGTTTTAACCTGTAAAAGATTCGGATTTTATAACGGAATTTGCGGATTTGACTGCGCAGAGGGGCATTTCACACGGGAAATCCTGATTATATTACATTTTAAGGCCCGGAATACCGATAAAATATTTGCGGCGCGGGCTTAATCGTCATTACGAAAGCCGGCCTGGATAAACTCGAAAAGCTTGTTTAAGGAGTTAAAAATGGAAACCGGTTTTTTAGTCCTCCTTCCCCTTATGACTATAGCGACGCTGGCGATATACTGGACTCTGTTTAGAATCAGAAAAGACCTTAACGAAACTCAGGGAAAAATTCTCTCCGCCCTTCTTGAACTGCAAAAGCTTCTCGGGAAAAAATAACAGGTTTTCCGGCCAGGGCAGTTTTCTTGTTTTCCTAATACCGCCGCCGCACCCCCTAAAGGGCGGCGGATGCCTCGGCCTGACTTATGTCTATCAAGATGGCCGCTGTGAATCGGCAGCCGTAACAAGTCATTCTATAACGACCTTGAATAACACCCATCGTTTCCAGTGTTCCTGATGAAGCAGATAAACGTGCTCGTTCTTTGCCTTCTGATTCTGCGGCTGGTTTTGCCCGACTTCCGTTTTCTCAATATTTACATAATCGGCGATTTCGCCCTTGCCTAAATCCCGCAGATAACAAGGGGCGTAGAAATACTTCATTATTATAGAACCCTTCTCCTGCGCGAATTCCAAATCCCAGCCGTAACATTCCTTATTATCCAAGGCCTTCCATTTCGTCCCTGCCGGTATTGACGCGGTTTGCATGTTCTTCAAATCGAAAGGCGGCTCGGTCGCAACAATATAGGATAATAAAATCTGCCTCGGTATTTCGAGCGTAACTGTTCCCAAATCAAGCGTTTGTCCTGCATTGAACTCAACAGGAAACACTTTTTCAAGGTAACCTGGCGCCACGACTCTGCAGTAGTACCTAATCGGCGAAAATCCGGACGCCTCGATAAGACCGTTTTCAAGCGCCTGTACCTTTATGGGTTGTGGCCAGTATCTGCGCGGGGAAGTTCCGTTGTGTGGGGTATTTATGGGGCCATGCGTTACGCTCAAATATAAAACCGCTTGAGAAGCATCACCGTCCTCTTCCAGGGCGACCTTGCCCTTTAGGGCGACAAGCTGCTCTTCTTTTAAGGCAGTCATGTGAATGGTGCCCACATCTACCAAACTTCCCTTCATACCTCTCAATTTTAAATCATAAGGAGCATATCGGTGCATGCGGAAGCCGACCGGCGCGATAAGGTCTCTTGTTTCCCCGGCAAAATAACCGTCGGGCAAAATCTCCATCTGTGCAGCAACGTGGCGGACATCTCCCGGGCCATCGAGAACCACCCTGCCCACGATTACATGTCCCCCTTCAAAACTATCAACGGTCTCTTTTGCCTCATCGATCTCGGCTTCCAGTTCCTCCTTGTTTGCGCATTGCGCCAATGTTGCGAGGGTTTTCCTGGCCCGTTCAAATTGCTCAGGGTCGATTTTACTTGATGGCTGCCTTACCTCGCCCGGCGGCGCAACCACCACTATAACATCCGTATCGCCGGCCGAAACTGTTGTATTCCCATACAATTCGGTCTGACCATCCTTTGCCATTGCGTTGACATACACCTGCCCGACGCACAGTTTGTCTATGGTAAATCTGCCTTGTTCATCGGTCATGCTGTCAGGGGACTGCTGGCCATCCTCGATTGCAAATACCCGTGCATTAGCCACAGGCATGTCGTTGGCATCAACTGCAATACCTGCGATACTCATATCAGCCGTCTTCAATTTAAGCAGCGGGACTTCAAGGTGATTATTTACTGCGCCGTCTGCATCAACCCTCACATAACCTGGGTAGTATTCTTCGACTCGCGTAGAGACGGTGTATTGCCGACCCGCCGGAATAGTTTCAACTTCATATCGGCCCTGCTGGTCGGTTGTAACGTCAGCAGTGTCAATATACATACCGTGACCAGATATATGCAAAGATACATTTATTTTCGCACCGGCAATTGGCTCATCATTCGGGTCAACAACCTCACCGGTAAAGACAATGCCCGGCTGCATATTCACGTCGAATGTTTCTGCGTCCTCTTCTATATCCATCGCGGCAGCAAGATTTCTACTGATGTGACGGACAACAAGGACCGGCTGGAGCTCCCGGTCGCCGCGCTGCTCAGGATTCCAGGAAATCTCAAATTTGCCCTGTTTGTCTGAATTAGTTTCCGTTTGCCCAAAAGGAAAAACTCTCATCGCTGCCCGGGCGACCGGCTGGCCGTTGGGGTCGCGCACGACGCCGGCAATCCTGGGATTTGCCTTAAGCTCCACCTCAAGCTGAACCGTCTTGCCAACCTCTACTGTTACGGTTTGCAGGTCTCTCACGGATGAATACCCTTCCTTGCGTATCTCCGCAAGGTGGTATTCCCCCGGCAGAAGTTTAAGCGATGCAACCCCGTTTTTATCAGATACGCCGCTTTGCCATCGGCTGCCGTCTTTTTCCCGGACACTTACTCTTGCGCCGTCAACCGCTTGATTTGCGTCATCCGTGATAAAAACTTCAAGCGTTCCTGATGGTTGATTTTCAATATCCGGCGCCATTACGCCGCCCGGATGGACAAGCGCCACCTTAACATCCGTATCACCGGCCTTGGCGCTTATATTCCCGTGCAAATAGCTCCGGCCATCACGGACATTTGCGTTGACATACACCTGTCCTTCGCACAGCTTGTCTATGGTAAATTTACCATTGGCGTCGGTTGTGCTGTGACGGTACTGCTGGCCCTGCCCGCTCACAGATACCTCCGCATTGGCCATCGGCTTATCGTTGACATCAACTACAATACCAGAAATACTCAAAGCAGCTTCTTTCAGCGTCAGCGGCTTAATTTCGAGATGATTTTCGAATGCGTCGTCCGCGTCAACCTCCGCAAAGCTTTGTCCGTATCCCTCGGCTCGTGCGGAAACGCTGTATCTTTGCCCCTCCGCAATGGCCTTATATTCATATCTGCCGTCCTGGTCGGTTGTAACGTCAGCAGTGTCAATATACATTCCGCGACCGGATATGCTTAAAGTCACATCTATTTTCGCGCCGGCAATTGGCTCATCATTCGAGTCAACAACCTCACCGCTAAATTCAATGCCCGGCGACATATTCACGTCGAATGTTTTTGTATCCTCCTCTATATCCACCACGGCAGCAAGATTCTGCTCCCTATGGCGAGCAACAAGAACCGGCCGGCGCTTTTGTGAATCGCCCCATTGCTCCGGATTCCAGTAAATCTCGAATTTGCCCTGTTTGTCTGAATTTGTTTCCTTGTGCCCCATTGGATAAATTCGCAGCGTCGCTCCGGCGACCGGTCGCCCATCGGGGTCGCGGACGACACCGGTGATTTTGGGATTTGCCTTAAGCTCAATCTCAAGCCGGGCTGTTTTGCCGTCTTCTACTGTTGCCGTCCGCTGCTCCCTTAAGGACGAATATCCTTCCTTGTACGCTCCCTCCAATTTGTATTCCCCCGGCGCAAGTCGTATCGCCGCGATACCATCTGAATTGGATAAACCGCTTGCTCCCTGCTTATCATCATTGTTCATTCGCGCATAAACATTTACTCCGGCAACCGGTTTTTTCTCATCGTCACGGACGGTAACTTCAAGCATACCGCCCTTGCTTGCCTCAAGGATGATGCCGGAACTCGTCTGTCCTGCCGCGGCAGCTGCTGTTTCGGGCTTGATAACCCATTCTGCGATTTTTTCGCGTGACGTAACATCCCTTATTGTATAGGTCCCTGTCTCAAGGCCTTCAAAACTGAACGTGCCGTCGTCTTTGGAAACGACCGGCTTAACGCCGAATCTCCCGCCCGTAGTTTGCGAATAGCACATCAGCCGCACACCGCCGATACCCTTGCCGGTCCCCTTTTCAACCACCTTGCCTTCGATTCTCGCCTCCGCCGGCTGGACAATTATTATGTCCTCGCTTCCAACGGTATATTGCCCGGGATTATAATCCGCAGCAGAGGTTAGCGATTGCTGCGGCTTAAACGTGCTGATGGTCGCCATCCCCGCTTTCTTGACGGTGAATTCCGCTTTTGAATCAGCCGGTATATTGTTAAACACAAAAATGCCTTTTGAATCGGTAGCAGTTGCCAGCACATCGAGCGGTTCAATGCTGGTCAGATATCGATATTTTTCCGGCCCGCTCTGAGGATTCCCTAACAGCAGCATTGAAATCCGCACCTCAGCGCCGACAACGGGTTTATCGGCATCATCCACAACAATGCCGCGTAATGAATATGGTTTGCTCATCGCCAGCTCAGTCGTTTTATCTTTCCGAATGTCCCAGTTGTCCCAGCTGATGGCGAAACCATCCTTCCTCGCAATCAACATCCCAAATTGATACTGTTTGTCTGCGAGCGTTTCCGCACTGAAAGAAAAACCGCCGTCTTCTTTGGTAATCTGTTCTTCAGCAGCTGCTTTCTTCAGTTCCTGTCCTCCGGCATCAGGCATTAGCTGATAGAGAGTTACCTTTGCACCCGCGACAGGTTTACCGGCGTCATCGACGACCTTGCCGGAGCAGGTTACTCTCTGGGGAGCATCAGCGGCTGAGGAACCGGAACAGAAAATGTGCGATACGACCAGCAGCCACGCAATTATCAATCGCATAGGCATCGCTATTCTCCTTTGAACCTTTCGTTGAGCAGAATACCAAATCAGCCCGAAAGATGGAGCTTTTTTATGACCTTTCGGCTGTAAGGCCGCCATCGGCAGCACGGCGGTTACATTATCGTGGCCGGCTCGAAAAAGCGCGGTGTTGCCGCTTTTCCTGCTCTTTCCATTTATTTCTTCAGATTTTCAAGTATCTTGGCGTAAAGGTTTTTTGAGATTTCCTTATCGCCAACCATACCGACCTCAATGACAATTTCAGTAGTCATATCGTTGACGCGCGTCAGCGAGATGGTTATCTTCTTGTCCGCGGAGGTCTTTGTCTCAATCTTTGCCCCCAGCGCGTCTTTGGATTTCTCCGAGACCTTCAACTCAAGCTGCTCGCACGCCTTCAGCGAGGCATCATAAGATTTCTGAACATCGGCGCTCAGTATCGCAGAAAGATTGCCCGTGGCATAATTGTATTTGGAACCCTCGATAGATTTGCTGCATCCGCCCGCCAGAATCGCGATAGACGCCAACAACATCACAACACAATGTATCCTTTTCATAAACTGTCCTTTCTAAAAATAGGTTTGCCTGCACGCCGGGGATATCCCCGGATAGCTTTGTATATTCCGGCTCAGCTACGCTGCTGAGTCTCACTTATTATAGAATCTCAGCTTTATCTAAAAAGTCAACGATATTCGTCGGCAAAACCATTTAAAATCAGCGCTTCCTTATCACCGCCGCACCCCCTAATGGGCAGGCGATGCCGAGAAGCAAAATCATCTTCATATCCTTTGTGCTGCTCATCCTGCCGAAGCGAACTGTGGTGGTGGTCGTTAGAGTCATGATGATGGTCGTCGTCGTCGTCAAACTCGCAATAGATGAATAAGCAAAACACACACGCTATACAAAGCAGGCCTTTTTTTATCATACGCCCCGTCATATTACCATGTGTCTCCCATATTAACCGCCCGACTATGCAGCCGGGCTCCCTTGCCATTTGCCCCCAGTCAAAAGCGATTATTATTATACCCTTTTGCCGGTGAAGTTCAAGGGAAATTGCAGCTTTAACAATCTGAAAACTTAGATTTAAAGTGAAAGCCGAAGCATAAAGCCAAAAAGTTTTAAGTCATCGCCAGTTTTGGGGGCGCCTGATTATCGTATTTCCGATTTTAATCTCATCCGGAAATTGACAATTTTTCAGCAGCTCCTCGGACATCTTGCGTCTGAAGCCGGCATTTTGACGCAATTCAAAACTGGTACTTCCAATTGGAAACATTACGCCTATTTCCTTGTCAGGCGCGTGATGCTGAACCGATTTGATTACTGGCAGTAAATCGCTGTCAGCGGAGATGATAAGGGCTTTATCGTATAAATTATCAATAGCATCGCCTAAAATCTTCAATGCTATATTTACATCGGTTTGCTTTTCTTCATGTGTCTTAAAATACTGATGACACTTGTGGCATTGAATATGTTTCTCCAAAAAGCGTCCGTGGATAATCTCGACCCCTGCGCTTCTCAACGCATTTATATACAACTTGTGCCGCTCAACATTTTCAGGGTGCCATTTTACGAAGGTGGTAAAATAGAAAATTCCCGCAATCTCATCTTTTGCATATACTGCTGCCTCTGCAAGCTTGCGATAATTGAGCCATTTGAACTTATGGTAGGCGGGATTTTTCTGCAGGGCGTAATATACGTTGAATCCATCTATATAGAAACAATACTTGCTCATCCTTGACTCCTTAAATGAAAAAACCCAGACATCCGAAGAGGCCTGGGGCCTGATAGTTTCCTATCAGGGATGTATATATATTATCGTAAACGAGAGCCGTTTGTTCAAGCCCTTTTTTTCAAAATTTTTCAAAAAATCTTTCAATCCCTCGTTTCTTCACAATCGCCGCCCCGATGCCGAGAAGCAAAAGCGTGGCTGGTTCGGGGATGTAAGTGAAGTTATCCACGACAAAATGTTCTCCACCTCCACCAAGACCAGCGTTGGTTCCCCCATAGGAAGTAAATATCAGTTTATCAATGCCGCAATAGTTAAAGTTAAACCAAGCGGGACCCCACGGGCCTACGACGACTGTTGTTGAATACAGCAAGGTAACGCCTGAAAAACCCTGAATATTGATGTTAAGGTCATTATTCCAAGCGGCTGTCAGATAAGCCCCAACAAAATCAAACTCCCCATTGTATACACTGACACTCCTGGCAAAACTATTGTAAGCCACATAGTTGCCTGACACTGTCCCATTATCAAAGCCGCTATTAGGCCAGTAATCTTTAGGTATGACTTTAAATCCAGACCAATCGAGCTCGCCATAACCATTAGGGACATTAATATTAGCTATATCCAAGTTAGTAATATCATCAAAATTGAGCACATTCGCCGCATTAATCACTGGAATACCGATAACCAGCATCACTCCTGCCGCTACACAAATTATAATCAACTTTCTCATCGCTCTATCTCTTTAAAAATCGTTAATATTTATAGCATGCACAATGAGCGATGATTGCTCTTTATGTTGATTGAACTCAATAGACATGACCTTTTTCTCATACTCTTCTTCATCTTCTATTGCCTTTTGCCCACCCCTGCAAAGACGATTATTATTATACCCTTTTCCGGTGAAGTTCAAGGGAAATTGCAGCTTTAACAATCTGAAAACTTAGATTTAAA
>CAYLXJ010000057.1:0-2036 GCA_964387385.1 uncultured Pirellulales bacterium | reverse complement strand
GCGAAAGCCGAAGCATAAACTATCAGCTTTACGCTTCGGCTTTGAGATTTAAGTATTAAATCTTGCGGATGATTAATTTCTAATGGCCGGGATTTATCACTTTAATAGTATCCGACGCCTCGAACCACGCGCCGTCATTCATCTGGCCGGTCAACGTTATTTCCACGCTGGCGCCCGGCGTAAGCAGCGCCCCGACGGCCGCCCGGTCTAACTTAATCACAAGCTGGTTCGACAGCTTGCCCGCGGTCACTTTCGCCGCCGCAACTTCGCCCTGCAGACGAATGCTTGAGACATTGACATCGGCGACCTGCAGGTCATTGGGCAACCTCAAATGACACGTTATCCACTGCCCCTTGCTTTTCAGGTTCAAGCTTTGAGGCGTTATTTTCATCTTCATCGAAGCGGGTATTACAGCCGCGGAAATCTCCCAGTCGCCTCCGTTGGCGTCCCATCCCTGCCAGACGATATTTTTTCCGAAAATCTGCGGCTTTGTATCGGCGGTTGTGTTGTCGGTCAAACGGCTTACGCTGTTGCCGTCATAGAAGTATATCTCCCAGTCGCCGCCGACGGGGTCTTTCCCCTGCCAGACGGAATGTCCCCCGAATACCTGCGGGCTTATATCGTCGGTGTCATTGTCGGTAAGCTGCAGAACAATCGGTTCTGCCTGGCCTGCCTGAACAGCCAATAAGACCAGAAACATTGCCGTCATGACAGCCGATGTTTTAGTGAATCTTTTAACGTTCATTTTTACATCCTCCTTTTCTCTATATTAAAATTCATTTCTAACTATGCGTGACGCCATTCCTTGTCACCGGCAATTGGAATACCGCCAAATTCTCCGAATTTGCATATTGTATCAAATATTCTCTCAAATGCAAGTGTTTTTGCCCGCGGCGGTCAAGGCAAATTACTATAAATGAATCTCAACAAGCGTGTATTTTCTGCAGCCCAAGCCGATTAATTCGCCGTGCTGTTTTCAGGGCTTACTTGTGCCGACAATCAGGATGCAGTCGGTTCCCTCAATAGTTGATTCGTCAAGCAAAGCGCCTGTAAGTTCGAGTTTAATTAATTCGCCTTCGCTGACCTCGCCGATTGCCTCGACAATGCTCTGGGTATCGAATTTCAGTGTAAGGTCAACGAAGCCGTCGGGGCCTGCTGCGGTGCAGTTGCAGTCATTGGCGTCCGATACAGGCGCAGCGACATCCTCATAAGCGAAACGAATCGGCCCAACTCCCGCCAGACGAATCGACGCCGCGTCAATTTCCGTAACATCGAATTCGCTGATGCCGAGAACAGCGACGTGCAGAACTCCTTTACTTTTCACGTTAAAGCGATTCGGACACCCGCCGGGCTTTATGTCAACATTAACTTGAACGGCGGATTCGGTAATAGTGTAAATATAACCGTGAGAAAAAATACCGATGAGGCCATTACCATAATTAATTAGTGTAGTATAGGAACCTACGATAATATTACCATATATATCGCTCGGCAAACCAGGCAAGTCCAATGTGTGCCAAGTTGTCCCATCATAAATGAAATCAGCGAGTTTTTTGCCATTTAAGAATGATGAACCAATAAGGTTACTGCCATCGATGCCGTAGATGTCTATATAAGCTGCTCCAGGATAATCGATAGTGGTCCAGTTTTGGGTGGTCATATTATAAACAAAACCGTGATTATCATAAGAACCAACAAGATTACTGCCGTCAATTCCGCATATCATTGTCCTTGTTGCTCCAGGATAGTTCAAGATAGTCAGTCCCTGTGTTGCCATATTGTATATCTGGTTAGAGGTAACAATAATACCGTCATCAATGCCGTAACTAATGCCTGGAAAACCATAGCCTGTTGTTAAGGGAATAGTAGTCCAATTCGTTCCATCATATAAAAAGCTATGCCAATGACCAAAATAAAAATCAGACTCTGAAAACTCTCCCACAATGTTGTTGCCGTTAATGCCGCGTATCACTGTCGCCTTCGCTGCAGGCATATCGATAGTTGTCCAATTAGTGCCGTCATAGAGGAAACCATGC
>CAYLXJ010000056.1:0-10266 GCA_964387385.1 uncultured Pirellulales bacterium | reverse complement strand
GAGCATGGCTTTCGCCTGCCCAGCGCTCTGGATAACCGCCCTTTGCGCTTCGAGGAGTTCGAGGAAAAATGGAATCAGGTGGTTTTTGTCTCCGCGACGCCATCGCAGTTTGAGCTGGAAAAAAGTAATCGCGAAGTGGTCGAGCAGATAATAAGGCCGACCGGCCTGATTGACCCTGAAATTTTTGTGTACCCGGCCGCTAACCAGGTGCAGCATCTTTTGGGCGAAATCGAAAAACGGATCAAGTCAGGCGAAAGGGTCCTCGTAACGACCCTGACAAAAAAGCTGGCCGAGGACCTGTCCGCCTATATCGCAAAAAAGGGTATCCGCTGCCGATACCTGCACAGTGAAATCGAAACGCTCGAACGAGTCGAGATTCTGCGCGATTTGCGGCAGGGAAAATTTGACGTGCTTGTCGGCATAAACCTGCTGAGGGAAGGGCTGGACTTGCCTGAGGTGTCGCTGGTGGCGATACTTGACGCCGACAAGGAGGGCTTCCTGCGAAGCGAGACCTCGCTTGTTCAGACGATAGGCAGGACCGCCAGAAACGTCAACGCTACCGTATTTTTATACGCCGACACCGTCACCGACTCGATGCAGAAAGCTATTGACGAAACTGAAAGGCGGCGTAAAATACAGCTTCAATACAATAAAGAGCACAATATCACCCCCGAAACGATACGCAAGGAAATACGCTCAGGTCTTGCCTTGGAGCTTAGGGCCGGCAAGGCCGCCCGTGAAGCCGTTCGGTTCGAGGAGGGTGAATTCGAAAAAGTCGAACTGGCGACGCAAATCGAAAAGGAAATGCTCGAAGCGGCCGAATCGCTCGATTTCGAGCGGGCGGCCTATTTGCGGGACCGGCTCAGGGAGCTTAAGGATTTGCCTGAGCTTGTGCTGCTCGAATCGAAGAAAAAGAAACGCGACCACCTGGCCGTGAAGAAACTGATACTTAAAACAAAAGGTAAAAATAAAAATGGACCAGTTGAAGATTGAGGAAGTCAGGCCATTGCTGAAGCTGGCGATTGAGGAAGACCTCGGCCTGGGCGATATGACAAGCGACCTGCTGTTCGGAGACGACGTCAAGGACAAAGCCGATATCGTCTCGCGCGAGGAAATCGTCGTATGCGGGATGAACGTTGTAAAGGAACTCCTGAGTATGTACGACAAGCGGCTTAAGCTGAAGGTTTACGTAAAAGACGGCCAGCACGCATACGTGGGATGCCGGCTGGCGACTATCGAAGGGCCGCTTTGCTCGATACTTTCGGCTGAACGTGTGGTCTTGAATTTCATCCAGCGACTAAGCGGTATCGCCACAACCACCAAAAAATACGTCAGGGCCATCCAGGGCACAAAAGCGAAAATATATGACACCCGAAAGACCATGCCCGGCTGGCGGGCGCTCGAGAAATACGCCGTGAGATGCGGCGGCGGCTACAACCATCGTCTCGGCCTATACGACGGCATCCTCATTAAGGACAATCACCTCGCCCAGTTAGGCAGGAACTTTCAGCCGAAACTAAAAAAGGTCGTTGAAAAAGCGAGGAAAATAAAGCACGCCAAGTTCGTCGCCGTCGAGGTTGACCACGTCGATGACCAGCTCAACCATGTTCTTAAGATACCCGGAATTGACATTGTGCTTCTCGATAATATGGGCCAGTGGCAACTCAAACACGCCGTCGAAATGAGAAATAAAATGTGCGGCAAAGGCCATAAGCCACTGCTTGAGGCCTCCGGTAACATCACGCTGGCCAACGTATCGGCCATTGCGCAGTGCGGCGTCGAGCGTATCGCAGTCGGCGCTATCACACATTCCGCCACAGCCGTCGATATCGGAGTGGACCGGTGATTAAAGCAAAATCGCCCCCGGATGCGCTCGACCCTGACAAGATAAAATCGCATCTCAAAACCAAACGTATCGGCAGACGGGTCATCGTTTACAATTCCACCGCAAGCACAAACAGCGTTGCCGCTGAATATGCCCGAAATAAAGCCAACGGCGGCCTGGTAGTCCTTACCGAAGAACAGACAAAAGGCAGAGGCAGAGGCGGCAATATCTGGATCGCAGGAAAAGCAGACAGCGTAATTTGCTCTATACTGTTTACCGACTGCACGCTGGGTAACGAATTGCTTCCCTTGATTATCGCCGTTGCTGCCGCCGAGGCAATCGGTAAATGCGCCAAAGCCGAGGCGAAAATCAAATGGCCTAACGACATAATCCTCAATAATAAAAAAGTCGCCGGAATCCTCGTCGAATCAAAAAAAACAGGTAAACAAACCGCTTACATAGTCGGCATAGGCATCAACTGCCATCAGCGAAAAATCGACTTTCCCCCTGAATTGCAAAAAACTGCGACGAGTATCGATATCGAGTCAGGTGTCATCACCGACAGAATCTCGCTTATTAAACGGCTGCTTGTTTCAATTGAACACTGGCTCGGAATCGGCGAAACCAGACCTCAAAAAGTCATTGAACGCTGGCAAAAACTCAGTACTCAGCTTAATCACCGCATTGCACTCGTATATAACAGGAAACTATTTGCCGGCAACTGTATAGGCATCGACCCGCAGCAGGGTCTCATTCTACAACTTGACTCAGGCGCAATCAGAATGTTCCACGCAGCTCAAACGTCAATCGCCAAATAAATATCGCTTTTCACCAGCCGCTTCCCCAAATTTCCCGAACCAGGTCGTTTTGATCAACTGTAATACGATAAGATTTCTGATAGGCGTGACATTGAGAAGGACTGACAGGATTTTTCTTTATCAACCATTCTCCCTCCTGTCTTTGGGCGTTGTATTGCCAGTCATTCTCTTTACAGCCGCTTGAATACGGGCGACTGTCAAAAACAGTATAGTAATTCGAATCGAGTTTAAGACGACAAATTTTTCTCGGGGCGGAGAAAAGCTGCTCGGCCAGTTTAACGACCGCAATCGCGGAATCGGCGCCGGCAATTTTGATTTCCTGCACCCGCATAAATTGGGAAATCGAAAGATATTTTAACCGATGTTCGCTATCAGAAGGACCCAGCATCTCTTTGCTGAGGTCTGTTATCTTGCCTGAGACGGATACGGCAAAAAGATTGGAAAGTCGGGGTTTGGTGGTCTCTATCGCGAAGATTCTATGCTTAGTCAGATATTTTGAAATTTCCGGACTTCTTATTTCAATACAATTTACGGTCAAATCGCCGGTTTCATTTCTGATTTTATCCAAATGCGGACAAATAAATTGTCGCCATTTTTCCGCAACGTCAGCCCAACAGGCCAGTTTTTTAATTTTGGATGACATTAGAGGATCATTGCCGACCCTTTCTGAAATAATCACGTCGATTCCCGCCGGTATATTTAACCGCTCGACGTTTATATCGTTATCATCCAGGAAAAGCGTCAGGCAAGGATAATTCTCGTCTTTTCTTTCGATATTATCACCGATTATCATGCTCAGGTGGATACCGCTGATTACTTGAAGTTTCCAGTTGAAGGCAAACTCTTTCTCTCCCATCAGTGATTTTATTGTGCCGGGTCCGGCTTCAAAATACAATCGTCGAACGGGAGAGCTGATAGCGGCAAATTTCTGTAAAACTTCGTTAAATTCATCGGCGTCTGCTTTGTAGCAGAAAATTTCGCTGCCATTAATCCATCTTGAGTAAACCAGACCCGGCGACTTAGCAACCTCAGCGACGCCATCGTACCAATCACAGCTTATTTCTAAAGGCCTGTCACCAAAGTTCTCCGTTCCAAGGGCAAACGCGACTACGGGAATACCAAGAACGCACAAAAACAATACGACCTGCTTTATCTTGCACATCTCATATCCTCCAAAATTCATCTAAGCAGTTATTATAATACAGTGTATGCGTGGATGCAAAATATAACTCCGTTTCGTTAGTAATAATAGATTTGTGTTATAATGACATTTCCCTGATTTTAAGTGTCCGACTTTGAGTAATGGAAATCGTGCTGGCCAATAGAGATACAAAAAATGGTTGTTTGCAGATACGCGACTGCGGACTGGAGGACTTCCGCAAGACGCTCGATTTGCAGCACAAGCTCGTCGAGCAGAGAAAAAAAAACCAAATCGGCGATACGGTGCTTTTCGTCGAGCATCAGCCGGTAATTACGTTAGGCGCAAGACAAAACGCCAATAAACTGCTTATCGAACGCGACAAGCTGCCCGAAAAAGGCATCGACGTCGTCGATATCCGCCGGGGCGGCGGCTCAACCGCACACAACCCCGGCCAGCTCGTCTTTTACCCGATTTTGAACCTGCAGGAACTACGGCTTGGCATCAGCGAATACATCAGGACACTTGAGCAGATCGGCATTGAACTGCTGAAACAGCTTGGTGTCGATAGCGAACGACGAAAAGGCTTCCCCGGTCTTTGGGTAGGCGACAAAAAAATCGCCTCAATCGGCGTGCGGGTGTCGAGGCAGATTACTTATCACGGTATGGCCATAAATATCTCAAACGACCTGACCATTTTCGATTACATAATCCCCTGCGGCCTCGACAACATTAAAATGACTTCCGTTCTGAACGAAACAGGCAAATTGCACACTATGACCGAAGTGAAAAAGATTTTGCACGAGATTCTGACAAATTATTTCAAATCAAAAATCAGAAATCAGAAATCAGAAATCGGAAGGTTGCCCCCCTGGCTCAAACGCCCAATGCCCTCAGGCACAGAATTTACTAAGACAAGCGATATCGTAAATTCTCTTGGCCTTGAGACAATATGTATGAGCGCCAACTGCCCCAATCGGGGCCAGTGCTGGTCAAGGGGTACTGCGACGGTTTTAATCCTCGGCAATATCTGCACCCGCTCCTGCAAGTTCTGCTCGGTCCCAAAAGGTAAACCTGCCCCACCCGACAAAACCGAGCCGAAACGACTCGCAGAACTCACTAAAAAGCTCGACCTGAAGTATCTCGTAATCACAAGCGTTGACCGCGACGACCTCCCCGACGGCGGAGCATCTCACTTTCGCGACTGTATCGACGAGGTCCGCAGACAATCTCCTGATATAAAATTTGAAATCCTCACGCCCGACTTCCGCAGCTGCCAAAACGAGGCGATTGAAATTCTCGCGCAAGCCCAG
This sequence comes from uncultured Pirellulales bacterium, assembly GCA_964387385.1. GTDB lineage: Bacteria > Planctomycetota > Phycisphaerae > Sedimentisphaerales > Anaerobacaceae > Fen-1362. Next base: position 5,172 of record CAYLXJ010000056.1, on the reverse strand, counting down.
CCTTTCATTTTCGCTCACAATGTCGAAACCGTGCCATCGTTATATTCGAAAGCGAGGGCAGGCGGCGACTACCGGCGTTCGCTCGACTTGCTCAGGCAGGCCAAAGAATCCTTCAAAAATACACCTACCAAATCGTCGATTATGTTAGGGCTTGGTGAAACAGAGGATGAAGTTGAACAAGTTCTGAAGGATTTACGGACTGCCGGCTGCGACCGCCTTACAATCGGCCAATACCTCAAGCCCTCGAAGGCCTCGCTCGATGTCGTCGAATATGTAACGCCTGAAAAATTCGATTTCTGGAAACAACGGGCAATCGAGCTTGGATTTGCTTGGGTAATTTCGGCTCCCTTTGCCCGAAGCTCATATTTTGCAGAGCGTCCTTCGACTTAATCGGCCATTATAATGTCCCCCTTTACAGGCGAGTAGCTGGTCAGCTCTGTTTCATTACCGTCTCGGATAATTTTTATTTTCTCAAAGATACATTTGATGCCCGTGCCATCCTGAATTACAGGCGTATTTTGTAAATGGTAATGAAGATGCGGCTCTGAGGAGTTGCCTGAATTACCGCAAAGGCCGATTAATTGCCCCTTTGTAACCTTGTCGCCGACCTTCACTTTTATACTGTTTGATTTCAAGTGGGCCAAAACCGAAAACTCATTTTCCAGATGCTGAATAATCACCGCGTTCCCTAAAGCTGAATAAGGGTTCATCGAACCCGGGGAGTTGTCTCGAACGCCGTTAATGACATCGGTCACATTGCCATCTGCCGGCGACAATATCTCTCGCCCGAAAGCAAAATAATCCTCATTTGTATTATCGATGCTTTTGCGTGTCTTGCCGTTGTCGTCTGCCCCGAGAAAATCAAAGGCGAACTGCTGGTTGGGTACGTCGTGATGCTGATTAATCTCTGTCGTGTCTCCGCCCCAGAAGACGAGCCATTTTCCCTTAAACGGCAGCGATAGCTGCGTCTGGTGTTTCTCTACAGCCGGCACGTCCGGCAAATGCGGCAAAAACCATAAGCCGATGATTTTATCCTGCATATCGAGAACTATCTTGATATCGAGAATTCCCCGCTCAAAACGGGCAGGAGTTACCCCTTGATTAGGAGGCGTATATCGGACTGCGTCCAGTTTTACAATTTTTCCGTACTGTGCGGTCAATTCCTGAAAAAAAGGCGTTGATTTCTCTAATGGAAACGCATTCAGCATCACCTGCCCGAAATCGGCCTGCACGCCCGGCCAGTTCGCGTCATTTATGGCCTTGACCATACGGTTGACTACTCTTTCGAATCTCTTTGCCGGCTCTTCGCCCAGCGACACTGAAGACAACAAAAGCAATAACAATAACGTTAAAATCAGCTTTTTCATTTTAAATATCTCCTGCATAAATTTCCGATGGCAAACCTGTTTATTCCGTCCGTTCTTATAGGTAATAGTAACAATAACGCTGTATTCCTTACAGTTATTTTGAAAAAACGTCAATCTTTCTTGTTTGACACAACCGGTCTTTTTTATATATTCTAATCCGCCTAAATTTCGCCAAAACATAAAACGCTCTTTTTATATGGAAGGAGAAAACCCGATGCCCGGACGCAAAGACGTTAAGAAGGTGATGATAATCGGCTCAGGTCCCATCATAATCGGCCAGGCCTGCGAATTCGATTATTCCGGCACACAGGCCTGCAAGGCCCTTCGCAAGCTCGGCTACAAAATCGTGCTGGTCAACTCAAACCCCGCCACTATTATGACCGACCCCGGTATGGCTGACGCCACCTATATTGAGCCGTTAAACGTTCCGACGCTGGCCAGGATCATTGAGGCCGAACGCCCAGACGCCATTTTGCCCAATCTCGGCGGACAAACCGGCCTTAACCTATCATCGGCCCTGGCTAAAGAGGGCATCCTCGACAAATTCGGTGTCAAGGTTATCGGCGTCAACATCGACGCCATCAAAAGAGGCGAAGACCGAGGCGAATTCAAGGACACGATGAACAAGCTCGGCATCGATATGCCCAAAAGCGAGCTGGCTTACAGCGTCGAGGAAGCGGAAAAAATCGCCGACAAACTGGGTTATCCTGTTATTATTCGCCCTGCATATACGCTCGGCGGGACAGTCGGCGGGGCGGTGTTCAATATCGAAGAGCTGCGCATTATCGCCGCCAGGGGCCTTTCGGCCAGCTTAGTGCATCAGATTCTCGTCGAAGAAGCGGTCCTCGGCTGGGAGGAACTTGAACTGGAAGTCGTCAGAGACAGCAAAGGCCAGAAAATCACCGTCTGCTTCATCGAAAACGTTGACCCGATGGGTGTCCACACGGGCGATTCTTACTGCACAGCACCGATGCTGACAATTGATAAGAAGCTGCAGGAAAAACTGCAGAAATATTCCTACGATATCGTCGATGCCATCGAGGTCATCGGCGGAACGAACATCCAGTTTGCGCACAATCCGGCCACGGGACGGGTCGTTGTAATTGAAATCAATCCGCGGACGTCGCGTTCGTCGGCTCTTGCGTCAAAGGCGACCGGCTTTCCGATTGCATTTGTCTCCTCATTGCTGGCCGGAGGCCTGACGCTCGACGAGATACCATACTGGCGTGAAGGGACGCTGGAAAAATACACGCCTTCGGGCGACTACGTCGTGGTCAAATTCTCAAGGTGGGCATTCGAGAAATTCAAAGGTATCGAGGATAAATTAGGCACGCAGATGCGGGCCGTAGGCGAGGTGATGAGCATAGGCAAAAATTACAAGGAGGCCTTCCAGAAGGCAATCCGCTCTCTCGAAATCGGAAGACACGGCCTCGGCTTTGCGAAAAACTTCAACAAACTATCACTCGAAGAGCTGCTCAGTAAGCTCACTAATCCCACCAGCGAACGGCAGTTCATTATGTACGAGGCGCTGAGAAAAGGCGCATCAATCGACGCCCTTTACGAAAAAACAAAAATCAAGAGATGGTTCATCGAGCAGATGAAGGAATTGGTCGAGCTTGAGGAGCAAATCCTTAAATACAAGGGTAAGGCTATTCCGGACAAGCTTCTCGTTCAGGCCAAGAAAGACGGTTTTGCAGACCGTTACATTGCGAAACTGCTCGATGTGCCTGAAGACAAGATTCGTAAACAGAGGGCCGGCCTCGGCGTTGCCGAGGCCTGGGACGCCGTGCCTGTAAGCGGGGTCGAAAAAGCTGCCTATTACTACTCGACCTACAATGGCAAAGACAAAGTCCCCGTCAGCAATAAAAAGAAAATTATGGTCCTCGGCGGCGGCCCAAACCGCATCGGGCAGGGTATCGAGTTCGACTACTGCTGCGTCCACGCCGCTTTTACGCTGCGCGACGAGGGCTACGAGTCGATTATGGTCAACTGCAACCCCGAAACCGTATCGACCGATTACGACACTTCCGACAAGCTTTATTTCGAGCCGCTGACCGTTGAGGACGTTCTGAGTATATATGAAAAAGAAAAGCCGGACGGCGTAATTGTGCAGTTCGGAGGCCAGACCCCGCTCAACATCGCGCAGGACCTCGCAAAGGCCGGCGTCAAAATCATCGGCACCAGCCCCGACGCCATAGACCTCGCGGAGGACAGGGACCTTTTCCGTAATATGATGAAAAAGCTCGATATACCGATGCCAGAAGCGGGAATGGCCGTTAATCTCGACGAGGCGCTGGCGCTTGCTAAGAAAATCGGCTACCCGCTCATTGTCAGGCCTTCATACGTCCTCGGCGGACGGGGTATGGAAGTCGTTCACGACGAGGAAATGCTTCGCCATTATGTCGCCGCCGCCGTCGATGTCACTCCCGAAAGGCCGATACTCATCGATAAATTCCTCGAAAACGCAACTGAGACGGAAGCCGACGCAATTTCCGACGGCGCCGATGCCTTCATCCCCGCAATTATGGAGCATATAGAGCTTGCGGGCATTCACTCGGGCGATTCCGCCTGCGTTATCCCGCCCGTCAGCATCCCCAAAAAGCACCTCGACACCATTACCGAATACACCAGGAAAATCGCCATAAAGCTCAATGTCGTAGGCCTGATGAATATCCAGTATGCGATTTGCAACGACAAGGTTTACGTCCTCGAGGCCAATCCCCGCGCCTCAAGGACTGTCCCCATCGTTTCGAAGGTCTGCGGCCTGTCGATGGCAAGGGCGGCGACGCAGATTATGCTCGGCAAAAAACTCAAAGACCTCAACCTCAAACACAGGCAAATCCCGCACTTCGGCGTCAAGGAATCGGTCTTCCCCTTCAATATGTTCCCGGAAGTTGACCCCGTCCTCGGGCCTGAAATGCGCTCCACCGGAGAGGTACTTGGTCTGGCCGACTCCTTCGGCCTTGCTTATTTCAAGGCGCAGGAGGCAACACAGCTTACCCTGCCCTCAAAGGGGACCGTCCTGATTACCGTCGCTGACCCCGACAAAAAAGACATCGTCGCGACAGCAAAGGAATTTGCGAAACTCGGCTTCAACATCAAGTCAACCGAAGGCACACATCGGCTTCTATCACAAAACGGCCTCTCGCCGGAACTCGTCTTCAAAATGCACGAGGGCAGACCAAACGTTATGGATTGCATTAAAAATGGCGAGATTCAGCTCATCGTCAACACCCCCGCCGGCAAATTGAGCAAATACGAAGACTCATACATCCGCAAGGCGGCGATAAAATACAAGATACCATACGTAACGACGACGGCCGCGGCGGCCGCAGCGGCAAAGGGAATAGCCGCTTACTGTAAAAATCCCGGCAGGGTGCTCGCTCTCCAGAGTTACCATGCCGCGATTAAATAAAAAAGAAAACATCGAGTAACGCCTCGCTACCCGATGTTTTCCGGAGGGGAGAAAAACTCTGCTCAAATTTCTCCCTTTATCGGCTAATACCTTATTATTACTTTAGAAAGACCTTACTTAACTCTATTTTCGTCCTATAAAAATACGCCCGCCGGTATAAATAAGTTCTAAAATAAAAGGGAGGGAAATCCGAGCGGCGTTACTCGCAAAGCGTCATCGGCTCATCCAGCCGGCTTTTTCGCCTGTAAATTGTTATCCCTTTGCAGCCGAGGTGATATGCCAGCCGATAGGCCTTATCTACGCTTGAGACCTTTGCCCTTTCGGTAAAATTTATGGTTTTACTGACTGCCGCATCGCAGTGCTTCTGAAAGGCCGCCTGCATACGGATAT